>JAGACY010000360.1 GCA_017613855.1 Pseudomonadota bacterium | reverse complement strand
CGCCAATACGCCTCGCATGTCGGGCTATCGTTGGCGTAGGCACGTGCACCAATCATGGCTATAATCTCATTGGCAAGCTGCCGATTAAACGAATTCTTGCGATGGGAACCGACAATAAACAATACTTTTCGAGCCATGATTTCTCCTCTTTTTCGTGTGACAGCAAAATACGCCGGAATAAGCCCAGCAATAATGATCGATTTTTATGGTTTCGCACCATGAATGTCAATCTATTCGTCAAATGTGCCGACAATTATCTCATTTCTGTCGTTTACTCACTCGGCTATTGGCTTTACCCCCATTCAACCACAAGTTACGTCAACGCACCCCATCCGAATATCTTCAGCTATGCATGCCAAAGCCGAATCACGCATACCCCGATAAACATGAGACCGAGAAAAACGATCTGCTGCCAGCGAACGGGCTTTTTAACGGAAGCCAAAATTCCGGTCTGGTCGATGATCAATCCTGCACTCATCAGTCCAAGCAATCCGATGACGACAGCCATCCCGATCCCTGTCTTTGGGCTAATCCAGGCATTTCCCATGACGTACAACGCGCCTAAAAAACCGCCCGTCCACATCCACCATGGATTCTTTCCCTGCTCAGGACGACATATCTGTAGTTTCGGCCGCAGAACACATACCATCGTAAACAGGGATAATGAACCAACGATAAATGAAACCAATGCCGCATGGATGGGGGAATGCAAAACGAGTCCCAGCTGGCCATTAATCGTGATTTGAACGGTGCTGCAAGCGCCCGTGCACACGCCCAGAAATCGCCAAAACCACAGGGAATTCTGTGCCTTTCGAGGCCCTTCGTCCACCAATCCCGTATTCTTATGCGAATATAAGACAACTCCCGTGACTCCAACCAATACCAATAATGCACCTATGGCCTTGTACACATCCAGCGGAGAAACTGGCGCATGAAACAGTCCAAATTCATCGATGATCAATCCGGCGCAAATCTGCCCCAACACGGGAAAAATCACGGTCTGCACAGCACCGAGTTTTGGAAATAACAAAATATTGCCAGTGAGAAAGATACATCCAAAGAATCCGCCCAGCCATATCCAGACGGGCTGATTCGCGATAAAATCCCACGGCAGCCACAAGGATTCGCACTGAACAAAGGCCAAGCAGAAAATGAATACGGTGGAAATCAGAAACGATATCAGCGAGGTGAGGAATGGGGAGCCCACGCTCCTGCGCAGACGCCCATTGATGCTCGTCTGCACCGACAGCCCCATGCCGACCAGAAAACACGTTAAATAGTAAATAATAATCATATTAAAAATCGAAAGCCGTTGCCCAAATATGTATTCACAGAGGTTAGGTGATGGATTTTGCTTGTTCTGAACTCATTCATCTTTCATCGTTACATGAAGAAAAACTCATAAATAATAAATGACAATTACTTATTAAGCATGATTTATCTCCAACTTCTGTATATTGTTTGCATAGAAAAACATGCAGACCACATATCTTTCTCTGCAAGCGACAGACCGCCACCTTACTTTTCCTCTTGTTGAGATTTAAGGACTTCATACAAACCATCTAACGCTTTCCCAAATATGCCAGACAGCCTTGAAACACCTTCATTGAGTCCCTTTATCATGGTTTTTATTTTTTCGGTACTCAGCGGCAAGTTTCCCTCGTTGTCTTTTGCTTTGACGTCCGCGCCTGCCCTGACGAGTACAATTGCCACCCTGATGGAATTGGTAACGTGCAGTGGTGTTTTGCCCTCATTATCTTTCGCATTGACGTCCGCGCCTGCCTCGATAAAGAGCTTTGCCAGTTCGGCACCATACTCGCAGCAGTGCAGCGGAGTTTTTCCCTCATTCTCTCTCGCATTCACGTCTGCGCCTGACTCGATAAAGAGCTTTGCAGCTTCGACACACCAGCAGGTATACAGCGGTGTTTGGCCTTTAGAATCTTTCGCATTGACGTCCGCACCCGCTTCGATGAGCCCTTTTAGAACGTCAATATCATGCTCGCGATTCTGCCGATCCCAAAGATCAATTTTGCGATACAGCGGTGTTTGGCCTTTAGAATCTTTCGCATTGACGTCTGCCCCCGCCTCAATGAGTTTCTTGACCATCCAGGCGGACTTACAATAATGCAGCGGTGTTTTTCCCTCATTATCTTTTGCATTGACGTCTGCGCCTGCATTAATGAGTAATACTGCCGGCCCGGAATTCCACAAAACCACAGACTTGTGCAGCAGTGTTTTTTCATCTTTATCTTTCGCATCGATGTTCGAGCCCGCCTTGATGAGCACTTCTAATATACTATCATTATGGTAGGTCTCCCATGGCGTACGACCCTCATTATCTTTGATATAAATATCCGCCCCCGCCTCAATGAGTGCGCTGGCCATGGCGGCATTTTTGCAAATGTGCAGCGGTGTTTGGCCTTCATTATCTTTCGCATTGACGTCCGCACCTGCCTCAATGAGTGCTCTGGCCATGGCAACATCCTTGCTTTTATGCAGCGGTGTTTGGCCGTTATTATCTTTTATATGAATATCCGCACCAGCCTCGATAAGTGCTCTGGTCGTAGTGACATGAATGCAAGTGTGCAGCGGTGTTTGACCGTTATTATCTTTTATATTGACGTCCGCGCCAGCTTCGATGAGAAGCTTTACGACGTTGTCATTGCAGCAGATAGGCATGTGCAGCGGTGCCTGTCCTCCATTATCTCTCGCATTGATGTCCGCACCTGCCTCGATGAGTACTTTGAGCATGTCAGCATTTTGGCAAGTGTGCAGCCGTGTCTTCCCCTCATTATCTCTCGCATGAACGTCCGCGCCTGCATCGATGAGTATTTTAGCCTTGCCAGCATTCCAACATGTATGCAGCGGTGTCTTCCCCTCATTATCTCTCGCATGAACGTCCGCGCCTGCATCGATGAGCAAATTTGTCACGCCTGCATCCTGGCAAGTATGCAGCGGTGTCTCCCCCTCATTATCTATCGCATGAACGTCCGCGCCTGCATCAATGAGTTTTTTAGCCCTATCAACTACCTGGCATTTATGCAGCGGTGTTTGGCCCTTATAATCTCTCGCATGAACGTCAGGTAGTGAATCAGGCTCAAGCTCAGGCGGCATAAGGTCCGGGCGGTTCAAATAAGTAGCGAAACTCTTTTTAAATTCGGGATCAAGGGGCTCAGGAACGGGATCGCATAATTGAACTTCCAACGTATAATCACCGATAAATACTTTGTCTCCATCAAAAAGCAAACTCGGTTCCCGGATCTTCCGACCGTTCAAATATGTACCGTCCGAACTCTTGAGGTCGATGAGAATCAATTTGCCGTCTTTGACCACAATTCTCGCATGGCGCTTCGACACATTCGTTTTCGGAAACACCACGTCATTGCCCTTTACGCGCCCTATGATGACCTCGCACTTGTCAAAAGTCGATGTCGTCGTCATGCCGTCTTCGTCAGTGATTGTCAGACTAATCATAAAGTATCCCTTCTCGTTCCATATATCTTGCGAGCTTCGTGTTTTTCATCTGCACGCGTATAAAATAAAACTGCCTCTCTTTCTACACCAAGTTCCACGATCTATCAAGTGACGGCGGCCTATGCCTGCGGCATACGGCCTGCCTTTCGGGCTATCGGCGGCATCGCCGCCGATACGCCCTCCATAATTGTCGATGTACATCTGCCTTCAGCAAATTCTAATACCCATTTTTATTACAGCGAATAAAATCATACATACTTTTACAGAAATCTTCCGAAAATACATCAGGCGTTTCCGGCAAAGTACAAACCAGACGAATGTATTTCGCCGGTGCATCCAGTGCATCGTTCAATGGAATACCACCATATTCCGGTGTATTTGAAATCCTATAATAATAAACAAGTGGTTCTTTAAATATGTTATACCGCCTGTCCGGACTATCATCAATCTCCACAACGCGTTCAATGTCAGATCCTGATAAACGATAATAGCTTTTATATGCATTCTGCAACTGACCCTCACCAATTTCATAAATCTTAACCGTTTTATCCCCTTCTTTGGGCTGAATCAGCAGCAACCAAACGACATCTTTGCCATCGAGCAATGCTTTCCATATCGCGTAATGATATTTTTCATTGCTGTCGTGATCGCAAACACTGGCTGGAATTTCAAAAGGTTCGTGCAATGCGCATGATCCATTTCTGACGACGATATCATTATCGCAGATATAGGAATAAATCGACTGATTCCCGGTGAGCGCTTTATATAGCGCCGCTTTCTCTTTATCCTCCCTGTCAGAACTGTATCCGGATTGACTCGGAACAGCGCCTAAATACCTGATGTAGGGTGGAATACCAGTCTGAGATTTATTGGTTTTGTCACAACATGCATGAAATGTTTCAGCGGTAATTTCATAATATCTTGTAGAATAGACAAATTTTTCAGGAGTCAGATGAATAAAAACCATCTCACGATAGAGATAATGCGTCGAATCATTAGCTAGTCTGACTTCAAAATAGTCACCATTAATCGTTTCGAACTTCACAAGGGGCTTATATGTCTCGAGTTCTTTAACGAGATAGATATCGCCATAACCATAATTCCATTTCGATTTAATATACAAACCGTCTTTCAATGCACGATATACAGCATAATCTGCCCGAACATCATTCTCTCCAGATATCGAGCCGATATACCGAATATACGGTTCTCTCTTGTTGTTATCATAATTGGATTCACTGATTTCGTAAAAGCTCCATCCGCGAATATAGCAGCGATCTGGCATTTCTGCATAATACAAATAGCGTATCTCTCCATCGACCGATACTTTCAGCTT
>JAGACY010000359.1 GCA_017613855.1 Pseudomonadota bacterium | reverse complement strand
TTAATAATCTGACCATCCTTGAACCTTGCCCGCATGATGATGTCGCCCTTATCGCTGTATTGAAGGAATTCTCCTTCGAGCTTGTCATCAACATAAAAGGCATCCTCAGCAAGAATGCCGTTTTCGTGCCATCGGCGAGACCGTCCTTCCTTGACATCATCTGCATAGCTGCATTCGAGGATGAGCTGGCCATTTTGTGCCCAGCGGCGCATGATGCCGTTTAATTTGCCGTAAGCGTAGGCAATTTCAAACTGAGGCCTGCCATCCGAAAATGTGCTCGTATAAATTCCAGACCCATCACTCGCCATAACATCCCCTTAAAACTGATCGGAGCCTTCAGGAAGCAGAGGTTTTTTGCCGCTTTCGATGTCGCTGCGATTGGCATCCTCGAGGGATTCAATGCGTTGAATGAGGTGGCGAATGGCAAAATCCATTTCTTCCACGGTGAGCTGAGAATCACTGGATGTGACCGGATTGGCATTGGAAGGCATGACGATGGCGTTATTATTTGGTGCGTTCCAATTCTGCTGATTGGGTACCTGATAATTGACAACACCCTGGTCATGGTGCGCCGCATTGCTGTCGATAACCACGACAGTCTGTGGCTGAACATCACTTCGGTTCATCGTGATACCCCAGAGTACAAACCCTGGAATGCTCAGCAAAAACAAGCCTGCACCGATGAGTGCCGGAGCCCATCTTTGAAAGAATTGTTTGGAAGTTCGGCGCTTGGGCTGCGACAAATCAGACTCAGGCATTCGGGGTTTAGCAGGCATTTTTTCTTCGATTCGGCTGCTGATGGCGTCCCAAAGTGCATACCCGTCCACCTGATTGAGCGCCATCCGCGTATCCGTCCTCACGACGTTACGCAATTCTTCGAGTGCACGGTACGTCTCCGATTCGATGATATCCTCTTCCCGGATGCCATCCAACTCGGACGAACTCAATTCCCCGTCGAAAAAAGATTCAATCATGAAAGGATCCAGCTTTTTTTCTTTCTCATTCATGGCTTCCTCCTGCTCCCTCCTGCGATTATACCGCGTACTAACGCACTGCGCAACGCACAGTATCCGTCTAAACGCAAATTATGGAAAACTATTCATACAAATTTGACTTTTCAAAATGAGCTGCTACCGGATGCGGAAAATTTTGGAATGGTCAATTTCGGATGGCGGGGTCAAATTGTGATGGATTTTGTCATTCCCCATTTACGTTCCACACTTCACAATTGAAATGCAGTGCCAAAGGTAATAAATATCCAAAGGAATGCGGCATTGATTGCGCATAAAAAGGTTCTGTTTGTAAAAGCTTGGTTTTGTTCAGTCCTGATTAAAAGTATGAAACGTATCTTATTGCTTCTCTTTATTCTTGTCGGATCGTTTGGATTTGCGATGACTGCATATTCAGCCCCAATTCTTTTGACACTTTCCGAATCGGATAATGGGGTTACACAGACCTGGTGGCCGGATAAATTGGGGAGTGACAACCATTTGACGGATGTATTTGGCCGCTATGGTTTGGATATTGTCCGGCCGGCAATGATGTCCAATGTACCCAGATTAAGCCCGACGGTTTATGCACCTCAACCGCTGACTCAATCCAATGCTCAGAATCTTGCCTCTCTTTTTGGGGCATCCCATGCGCTTAACGGCAAACTCGAATGGCAATGTGAGCCTGTTGAAAATGCTTTTAAATGTACGCTGGCAGGTAGTGTGAGTCTGACCGGACGCCGCGAAGCCCGGGAATGTAGCCGGACGGTTTCCATACAGGCCAAATCGATCGAGAATGCAAAAAAAATCCTTTTGAATCAATATGCTGCAGAGTGTTCTCCACAATTTTTGCAAGCGAATTCTCCGCAGCAAACACTTCCGAAACTTATCGATAAACCAGTCGTCATTTTTGATCCCATTCCGGACGCTGATGCTCTCGTAGCCCTTCGAAAACAGCTCAAACGCGTTGCCGGTGTCAATGATGTTGCCGAGCGATGGATTGCCAACGGCATGCTGGCAATCGAAATCAACCCGGATCAAAAACAACTGTCTCAGGAAGAATTTTCCCGTATCATTCAAGCATTTGTGAACGAAAAAGCGGAAAATATGATCATTCGGCTGACGCGTCAGACAGAGGTCGGTGCCGTTTTTGAAGTGGCTAAGTATTAATTCGGAATGCGGAATTCGGAATTCGGAATGCGGAATGCGGAATGCAGAATTGAATGACAATGCCTAAGGTTAAGGCTGAAGTTAATGGTGAATGGTCTTCAAATTAGCAGTGAGCAGTGAGCAGTGAGCAATTGGAATGCAAAACTACAGAGCGACTCTAAAGCTAAAAAATTTCGTTCTTTAGGAATAACCTTGAGAATGCCCCCATTGCTAACTGCTAACTGCTAACTGCTAACTGCTAATTGCCAAATCCCCCTCCGGGGCGTGACGATTATTTGAGAATGCCATTCATTGTTCATTGTTAATTATTAATTGCTAATTAAATAAAGTTCGTCCAGTGCTCATGGGCCATCTGTGGAACGGCAATGCCATTCTTTTTGCCCAGATCGATGCATTTGAGAAGCCATGCCATATTGCGTGCCAGATTCCGCATGGTCTGCAAACCTTCCTGATCCTGTTCGGCATCGCTTGGATTAAAGCCGAAAACATTGTTCCAGTAGGTCGATGTCACAATTGGCATGCCGCTGATGGCAAAATACTTATTGATGACATCAAATGAGGTCTCGGTGCCGCCGCGTCTGGCAATGGCTACGGCTGCTGCCGGTTTTTGAGCTAATTTGCTTCCTGACGAATAGAACAGTCTGTCTAAAAATGAAATCAGCGCACCGCTCGGTGAGGCATAATAGGTTGGGGTTCCGACGATGAAACCATCGAATTCATCGAGCCGGGCAGCAATTTGATTGACGAGATCCTTTCGTACACACTCTCCATTTTTCTCACAATAACCGCAACCCATGCAACCGACGGTATCGGCTGGAACATTTAGCAATTCCGTTTCGATGCCTTCAGCTTCGAGCGTGCGAATCACTTCATCCAGTGCACGCCAGGTCGTGTTTTTCTTGTGCGGGCTGCCATTGATTACCAATACTTTCATTATCCTTCTCCTTTTGGCCAGTCTTTATCACATATCTCGCTTTGTTCTCATCTGAACCATGGCTAATTGGCCCTGTAAAAGCCATTGGCGATAAAGCAATTGTATAGACAGTCTCCAATGGATTCGCAATTTAGAATTGGTATGCTTTTGGATGGACTTTTGTGTCTTGATATTTCACAGATTGGAGCCATAAATTCCGCATTACGCATTAGAAATATGCTCTCAGCGTCTTCAAATCCGTTCCCACTCCGAGCGGTCCCAATGCGTCATCATTGACAAAAATCTCGATTTGCCTGGGTTTGATGTGCAATCTGGCACATGCACCATCAAAGGCTTTTCGCAGATGTGCAAGGCGAATCTTGCGGTGATTGACAGAAAAGAGCAGTGTGCCGCCCGGTGCCAGTACCATCAGACATGCCAGCAGGAGTGATTCAAGGTCTTTCTCGAGACTGAACACAATTTTACCAAAACGGCCAAAACTCGGCGGATCACATATAATGGTCTCGAAGTGCGTCGAATTCTGATCACACCGGTTTAAATACTTAAAAACATCTTCGGTAATAAAGCGATGCCCTTCGAGCGGTATCTGGTTGAGTTCAAAATTTTCCCGTCCGCGTCTGAGGGCAGCCGAAGCCGCATCAATACTCGTGGTCGAAGCAACCTCTTTGCATTTTGCTGCACACAGCGAAAATGCACAGGTATAGGCAAATAAATTAAGCACACTGCCATGCGCATGCTGCATCACCCATGCCCGATTTTCGCGCTGGTCGAGATACAGACCAACGGCATTGCCGCTCAAATCAAAGCGATAAACGATGCCATGTTCGGTTGCAGTCAATGGTTCGACATCGCAGGCAAATTCCTTTTGAAATTTACGGCATGGGTGGACTTTGCCGGGATTTTCATGGACACGGTAGACAAACGAATCACATCCAAAAGTCTTTTGTGCTGCATGAACCAGTGTGTGGAGGGAAGGCACATCCCATAGAGATTTCTCAGCCGGTTCAAGATGGCGGATCAACAGTGTCTGTGCGATCTTTTCGAAAATGAGTTCGGGAATGCCGCTATGCTGTGGTGATGACAGGCGAATGGCTTCCGAATCGGGAATGCCTTCAAATTGGGACCCGATATTGTTCAAGATGGCATTCAGAATTCCCTGGAGCGACGGACGTGCCAGCAAATCCGGTGCTGGTGCCTCAAATGTCGGCAGATTGGGTTCGGATGTCAGTCGCAGTTTGTAGGCATGCAAATACAGTCTCGGCGGCTGATCGCCGCCGCCATACAGTTTGTCCCCGAGAATAGGAAATCCCGATAAAGCACACAGTACGCGCAACTGATGTGTCATCCCCGTGAGCAAATCGAGTTCAATCAAAGCAAAGGGACCGAAAGATTTGATGACACGATATCGGGATTTGCACAGCTTGCCCTGCTCATCCACTTGCGTAAGGCCATTTTTATAGGTCAGCCGGTGACTCATTTCGGCTGACATTTCGGGAGGAATCCCGACGACAAGGGCACGATAGCATTTCTTTACAGTGCGCAGTTCAAAGGCTTTGGATAGACGCTGTGCTCCCTGGGGCGTTTTAGAAAATGCAATCACCCCGCTTGTTTCGGCGTCGAGTCTTTGATGGACGCCGAGCTTAAAGCCTTTTTGTTGTGAGAGTTGTTCGACAAATGCAGTCTGTCCGGATTCCGGAGAATGCGTGGCTATGCCATTCGGTTTGTTTGCAACGAGAATATGGTCATCCTCGTAGAGGATCGTTCCTGTATCCTGCTTTGCATTCACTCTCGCCATAAAGAACTAGAAATCCTCAAAATTCTCGCCAATATCAACGGCTGCATCTTCACCGCGGATGAGGTCTGTTTCGTCGAGACCTGTGAGATTGCAGGGCTTCCAGCTCGAAAGGTGATCATCAAGATCCTTTTCACGATATTGAACCGGACGATAACCACGGTGAATCAATTGCTGCAGGAACCTCGAGAAAAGCGATTCGACGCTGACTTCATCAAAGACCTTGAAGTGAATGATGGGCTGATAGACCGTTCTGGCAAATGCTTCACCCAATAATTTGCGACGTCCGCGGGCACCGCGAACGACGGTCAGCATCAGCGTGATACGCTCTGTCCCCGAAAGAACATGCGGTGCAATATATTCTACTTCAATTTCCTTGAGCTCTAAATCGAGATAAGCCATGATGCGAAGTCCCTTTGGCAAAATGAGATTAGCTGCTAAGCCCGTGAGATATTATCAAATCGCAAAACGATGCGCAATTCACTTTGTTAATTCGTCATTCGTAATTAGTTAGCAGTTAGCAGTTAGGGCATACTCAAGGTTATTACTAAAGAATGTTGGTTATTTTAGCTTCAGAGTCGCCCTTTAGTTTTGCATTCCCAATTGCTCACTGCTCACTGCTAATTAAGAATGCC
>JAGACY010000358.1 GCA_017613855.1 Pseudomonadota bacterium | reverse complement strand
TCTCCTGTAACAGGCATATCGGACATCGTCTCATTATCTTTGATCGAAGGCGATGCAGATTCAGAATTGGTTTCAACTTTTGCTCCACAATAACCGCAAAACCGCGAATTGTCAGGCAATTCGTGTTGACATTGAGTGCAACGAATCATGGATTACTCCCAGGAACAGGTTCAAAAAATGGCGTAGTTTAATCCACGCCAATCTTCTTTATTATACTGCGTGACAAGATAAAACGAAACTCAATAAATTTATCTAAATGGGTGTCACGATTCAGTCGGGACACGCTTCTAAAACTCATACACGATTGCACGCTTGGCGATTCTGAATCCGCAGTCTTCGGCTTTTTTAAAGTCATCCAGAGAAGACATATCTCCATAGTGCATGAGAATCATGTGTTCGGCAATTTCTCTTGGGAGTGATGTGAGTTCCTCGAAAGAAGTGTGGATATTATGAGCCATTGCCGGAGTAAATGTGACTTCGTGGAAGATGGTTTCAATGCCGCGATTGAGGAGTTTTTCAATGCGTTTTTTTGAAAAACTGCAATCCGAAGTATAAGCAACACGATCATCAAGAATGAGCCCGTAAGAAGGGCGCGTTTGGACGTGTTCGACGTGAAAAACTTCACATCGTAGTCCATACACAGGGGCGGGATTGTCGGGACTTAATACATGAATATCTGCATAATCCTCAAGAGCGAGCAATTTCTTGTGGCCATGAATGCTGGTTTCCATCGATGCACGCAGACAATTATCCCAAATATCACTGCCTTCATAGTTTGAATGAGAGCGAAGCAGTCCTTCCGGCAACCAAAGATCGATGCGTTTTTGAAAGGCAAAATAATTGGTATAGAGCAATTCTTCGAGTCCGGAAACATGATCACCATGAAGGTGGGAAATAAAAACACCTTCAATCAGAGATTGCGAAACTCCCATGTCGCAAAGGCCAAGCGGGCAAAGCAGACCACAATCAATAAGCCAGGTATGCCCCTGAAAGCGGACAACGGCATTGGTGTTATAGTTAATCGGTGGTTTTGACCAGGCATTGCCTGTACCGACAAATTGAATGGAAAAGTGCATTTCAGTCACGGTTCAAATCCCAGTTCAGCCATGCGGTTAAACAAATGATAAGCTACCTGAATTTGCTTTTGTCTGCAATGATTTGTGGTTTGGGGATGAACCGCAATGGATGGAAAAGCCAAAAAATACTGTATTTGTCGGTTGGAATGGTTTATGGTAAATAGTTGCTGAGGCGTATGGGTCTCAAAAGTTTTATTTTTTTAGTTCTCGATAAAAAAACGGCGGATTCATGGCGCGTAAAGGTCGTTACATTCTCAAGTTTATTTCTGGTAAATATCAGGGAGGTGAATTTGCCCTCGAGATGAACCAGGAGCTCATCATTGGTCGCAGCAGCGAGCTCGAAATGGTGCTCATTGAAGACATGGTGAGCCGTCATCATGCCAAAATCACCACGACAAACGATGAGATTTTCATTGAAGATCTTGGCAGTACGAACGGTACTTTTGTCAATGGTGAAAAAATCACGAAATGCAAGCTCAAGGAAGGTGATCGCATTTTGATTGGCACCTCCATTATCAAACTTGTTCTCGAAGAGTTTGATGGCAATCAGCCACCTCCTCCTCCCCAGAAAATGGCAGATTCAATTTTGCCAGTGGCAAATTTAACGGCAGTGGGAGCACGTCGTGTGGCCCAGGGTGGACATACCAGCCATGGCGGGACGCAGTCTGGTGTTCTGTCTGGAATGCTTGATCAGCTGCCGCTTCCTGATTTGCTTCAGCTATTTGGTTCATCCCGAAAAACTGGCGGTCTCTTTATTACGACTCCCGGAGGCAGTGAAGGATGCATCTATCTGCGCGAAGGTCGTGTCTATGGTGCCGTCATCAATGGCAACTTCGATGTACCTGTCGAAAAATCCTTCTATCGCATGATGTGCTGGTCTGCGGGTAACTTCCTGCTCGATACCACAGCATCTCATGAATTTGCAAATCCCATCAATGAAACAGTCGAATCCATGCTCATGGAATCCATGCGCATTATCGACGAAACACATGCCATTGGTGAGGATGTTCCCGCATACGAAGCGATTTTCCGTATCGATTTGCCGCTCGCTCCAAAACTGCGCGATTTGACTCCGGAACAACTGGATATCTTCCAATTGGCTTTGGCCGAGCCTTCGATGGAGTCCATTCTCAACCATTGCGAAATGGATGATATCGAAGCGACAAAAGCTGTTGTACACCTCTTGCGTAATCATTACATGGCGGTTGTATAACCCCTAGTTTTTCATGTATTTACTCGCCGCTTCATTTCGAAGCGGCTTTTTTATGGAGTTTTTCTTATGTCTCTCATGAATGATATTCAAGGTCAGGTTAAAGAAGCCATGAAAGCGGGCGATGCAAAACGCCGCGATGCTCTCAGACTTGTCTATAATGCACTTAAAAATGAATACATCGAAAAACGCGCAGACCTCACTCCCGAAGAAGAAATTACAATTCTGACGCGTGAAGCCAAAAAACGTCGCGAAGCCATTGAGGCTTACACTCAGGCCGGAAGTGCGGAACGTGCTGAACAGGAAGCTTATGAACTCGAAATCATCGATGCCTTTTTGCCCGCTGGACTGACCGAAGAGGATGTCAAAAAAATGATCGATGAACTCGTTGCAGAACTCCAGATCACAAGCAAAAAAGACCTTGGCAAACTGATGAAAGCACTTATGCCCAAAATTAAAGGTCGTTTTGACGGAAAAGAAGCCAAGAGACTCGTGGACGCCATTAACGTAGAATAATTCAGGGTATGCAAAGACATTATTTTGGTACGGACGGCATTCGGGGATTGGCAAATCAATTCCCCATGACCGTCGATGTGGCACTCAATCTGGGGAAAACACTTGCAGCTGTTTTGCCCAGACGAGGCGCGTCTTTTAAAGTTTTAATCGGAAAAGACACCCGACGCTCTGGTTATATGTTCGAATCTGCTCTGGCTGCAGGTGTCAATGCCATGAATGGCGATGTCCTTTTTACAGGACCACTCCCGACTCCGGCCATTGCGCATCTGACGACTGCCATGCGCTGCGATGCGGGGATCGTCATCAGTGCCTCTCATAATCCATACCATGACAACGGGATTAAGGTGTTTGCTGCCGATGGCTTTAAGCTTCCTGACGAAGTCGAAGCCGAACTTGAGAAATATCTCGATGATCCCAGCATTCTCAATGATCGCATGACGCCGGAAGCCATTGGACGCTCCCGACGAATTGATGATGCTCAGGGACGGTACAATGCCTTCATCAAATCCAATTTTGAACGCGAACTTTCGCTCGATGGGATTAAAATCGTTATCGATTGCGCCAATGGAGCATCCTATCGCATTGCGCCGACAGTCCTCGAAGAACTCGGTGCCGATGTTTCTGCGGTTGGGATCGAACCCAACGGCTATAATATTAATGATGGGGTAGGCGCACTTCATCCTCAGCATTGTGCCAATCTCGTCAAGGCACTCCATGCCGATATGGGGATTACCCTCGACGGAGATGCCGACAGGCTCATCCTCATCGATGAAAATGGCGATATCGTCGATGGCGATGCCGTCATGGCAATGCTGGCCATCGATCTCAAAGAACGCGGGCTGCTCAAAAAAGATACCCTCGTGACCACGGTTATGAGCAATCTCGGGCTTCATCAGGCTTTGAACGCACGCGGCATTCATACCATCCAGACCAAGGTCGGCGATCGCTACGTCGTGGAGGCCATGCGCGCAGAAGGGTATTCACTTGGCGGTGAGCAAAGCGGCCATATCGTTATGCTCGATCACGCCACAACCGGTGATGGTCTGCTCGCTGCACTTCGAGTTCTCTCTCTCATGAAGCGTACGGGCTCTCCTGTCTCGCAACTCGCCAGCGTGATGAAAAAAGTGCCCCAGGTACTCATCAATTTTAAGGTCGAGCATAAAATTCCCATCGAAGAATTAAAAAAATCTTCCGAACTCATCGACAAAATTACGATGCAATACGGAAATTCCGGCCGCGTATTGGTGCGCTATTCTGGAACAGAACCAAAATGCCGCGTCATGCTTGAAGGACCTGATCAAGATCAACTCCGCCGAGATGCGCAGGCCATTGCAGACCTCATCGCCATGGAAACCGGCGAATGAAATATATATTGTCTTCCTTCCTGATCTTGCTGTTTGCATGTGCATGTGATTCTAAAACTAAGATAGATTCACAGTCGGTTGAACTTTCGACCGTACCTGCTGCTCAGGAGGAAGACAGTGTAAAAGAGAATAAAGCAATAATCGAACAATTGCCATCTCATATCAATATATTCGATTCCCGCGTCGAGTGGCCGAAGTTCGATATATCAAAAGATACAAAACCAATCTATATCATTAAAAGCGGTACGGACAAAACTGGCGCATGGTTTGAAGGCAAAGGCTACTTTCATTTCGACTTGGAAAAACTCATTGCCGACATGAGCGATCCCATGAAAATGGGGCCATCCAATGTGACGCAGGATCTGACTCGAAACGAATATATACAAAAGCCGGAAAGCGTTGACTATAAAATGCATGTTGCCTTGGATTATATTATGACCGTTGCTTTCGATTTGTCTGTTCATATCGATGTTTTTCGCGATAATCAGGGAAAAATATCAGATATCGTCTATGACAGTCATAAAGTATCCGGCACCTCGCTTATCAAACGTATCGACGAATATTATATTGTACATGCTCTGGATAATGGTTGGTTCCAAATCGAATTTCAAAGCCTGACCGATGCTATGGTAACCAAAGAGGATGAAACACGAGCCCATTTTGAACTGTTGTTTGCAGAATGGGAAAATAATTAATAATGATGAATGTTGAATGATGAATGATGAATGTCGTGTGAACCCAATTATGTAATTCTATAATAAATACTACTTCAATACTTTAGAAACATATTTGAAAATACTAAAATTATTCATTATTAATTATTCATTGTTAATTGTTAATTATTATCGCGCTTGCTATGCCGCTGTGCGGCATACGCTTTGCGTGCGCCGCTATTGCATACGCGGCGCTTTTTTTTATTAGTTCCAATGCATAGAAAATGTAATTGCCGGTTGTCCAGGTATTGCCGGAGCAGCATTCAGCGTCCGCATGCCGCCCAATACCCATAAGGGACCGCGCGCATCGCAGAGGACAGGCCATACCTTGCGCCAGATGTCGGGGACCCCCTGGCTCCTCAGTGCCTCACTGAGTTTGGTTAGATTCCCATTGGATCTTTGAAGCTCGCTAAAACACGATGATGGGCGAATGGTCAGTTCACCATGAATCGATTCGGCATGGGTATGCAGCGTGGATGTCGTATTGGGGAGCATATCCTGAGGGATAGAGCGCCATACTGATAGTTTGCCGAAACGCCACACTGGCAGGTCATTGCAGGGGATTGGGATTGGGATTGCTTCGGGCTGAGGGGTATCATTCTGTGGCCACATCATGACTCCTGTGTGCGAAAAACCAATGTGAATACGGCCATCTTCGATTTGTCTTTGGGTTTGCTTTTGGGATTGGAGCAGTTTGATGGCATCGAGTGTCAATTCGCGGGATGGACAATATCCAGGCAATATCTGGCGCGCTGCATGGCGTATTATTTGGTATTGTGCTTCCTGACTGAGGTGCTGCCAGTCATCCCATGAGCAGAACCAGCGACCAAAATGCATTGGGTGGCTTTGTACAAAAAACTCTGCAAAACTCGCAAGCGCATCGGCATCGTGCCGCATATTAATGAGTGAACGATAAATGCACTCATTGGACATGGCTTCGGATTTGAGTTCAGGCAGAATCGAATGCCGAATGCGGTTGCGGCGATAATGATCGGAGGCGTTTGTGGGGTCTTCTGCCCATTCGAGGTGAAATGTTTTTAAAAAATCATAGATTTCATCTTTGGAGAGCAGCAAAAGTGGTCGAATGAGTGCAATTCCACATTCCCAACGTTTTGGGGCCAATACAAAACCTTCGAGACCGCAGCCTCGTCCCAGACGCCAAAGCGCCGTTT
>JAGACY010000357.1 GCA_017613855.1 Pseudomonadota bacterium | reverse complement strand
CCGCATTCCGCATTCCGCATTCCGCATTCCGCATTCCGCATTCCGCATTCCGCATTCAGCATTCCGCATTCCGCATTCCGCATTCCGCATTCCGCATTCCGCATTAAATAGTGAGCATCGTTAGATGCGAACAAATCCGTTTGCAAAATAATAATCATCCAGGCATTTCAAAGCCTGCGAACCATGCTACTCCCTTGGGATTTGCATCCATAATTCCGCATTCCGCATTCCGCATTCCGCATTAATAATAACGAATCATGAAATTACGCACACTACTCATTGCCTTATCATTTCTCATTTTCCCGGCATCAGCGATGGCACAGTCATTTGACACCATCGATGCATGCAAGAGCCTTCGTCAGGAAGTGACTGCTGCAGTCGAAGAATCCAAGCCGCTTTCGGGGCTTTTGGTCGATCCCAGTCTCACAGAAGAGGCTTTTCTTTCGCAGCTCTATGAAGGGGTCAAAGTTCTCTCAAAATCGGGTGAAATGTTCTTTAAGGCATCCGACAGTCACGAATCGACCTGCAAGACGATGCTGACGAATGCAGGTAAAATAGAGGAAATTCGCCAGATTTATGACTGGTACCTCGAGCCCAGCAAGTTGGCTTATCAATTCTTCAGACGCGCACGCGAAGCGGCGATCAAACTCAACCGTCAGGAGGATGTCGATGTCTTTAATGCGACGATGACCGAATATGATGCAGCGATTATGAAGCTCGTCGGTGTGTGTGAATCGGATCTTGCCAATACGCCTTCGGCTTCGACGTGTGCAGCTTTGTCAACAAAGTTGTCGGATGTGCTTCAGTAGTGGCATTTTGTGAAACAACTTTGATAGGGTATGCATCGCCTTTGTGCATAGGATGCGTCAGCAGTTGGTGTATTGATTATCCAACTGCGACAAAAATGCCATTTTTATGGTTAAAAATTGCATTGAGGTGCGCTGCTTTCGATAATAAACCCATACAAAACATTGGGTTTAAGCCAAAATAAACAAAATTCCATCAAATATTTACAAAAGGCACATCATTTGCTAAATACCCCCACGGCTTTCGGGGTTTCCCTGAAAACGTAATTTTTTATTCTCATTGTTTAAAGCGTCTTGCTTTAAACCTCAATTTAAAACCTTTTTGGAGGTCTCTAATGAAAAAATCTATCTTTTGGATGCTGAGTGCTCTTGCTGTTACCGGTCTTTTCAACTTTGCTGCTTGCGATGATGAAGAAGAAACCCCCGCTGGTGTGTGTGATGCCAGTGTTGATCCTTGCAAAGCCAGAACTGATGGCAAAACGATTTGCAATGTTGTCAACGGCAAAGCAGTTTGCGCAATTCGTCTGGGCTGTGATGGAGATCAGGTAATGGGTGAGGATGGCCTTTGCATGGCTCCAGAACCGAGCGGAACACCTTGCGATGCTCAGGGTCAATGCGCTGAAGAAGGCTATACCTGTGTTGAGGGTTTCTGCCAGGTTGCTCCCGCCTCCTTCAAATTTGTCATGATCGAAGACCTGAGCACAGCATGCTCCGAAGCCAAGACCTGCACGACCGAAGATCCCGGTGCCGATATTGATGCAGTCGTCCTCAAGAAAGGCGGTAGCAACGACAATCTTAAGTATGCAGCGGCTGTTCGTGGTTATAAACGTTCTGATGGTAAACAGGCAACGACTTCCGATAACGAAATGGCTACCAATCCTGAAAAAGCTACCGGCAAACCGGATTCGTTCGTCGCTTATCCTACTGCCGATGGCATTTGCTATTATTACAGCAAAGACGTTTCCTCTTCGGATGAAGCCAACCGCATTCGTACCTACGTTTCCCTCGGCGGTAAAGGTGGACAGCTTATCCTCGAGATGGAAGATGCCATTGAAGCCGGCGACATCATCGATGTTCTCGAACTCGGTAAATGCAATCTCTACAACACCAAGTCTGCACCGGATGCCAAGGATAAGGATGTTGCCAAATCCGAACCCATTCAGATACAGGTTGCTGTTACCGATGATGCAAGCAGCAACTTATGGAATATCGTTGGTACCGATGAAGCCAGCGACAAAAACAAAGGTATCCTGAGCTTCAATATTCTCGGTTCACATCTTACCAAGAAGTAATTTGCCCTGAATATTTCTAAAAGCCTCGCCTTGGCGAGGCTTTTTTTTGACCGCTTAAAAACAAAAATGTCCGAATCTCCGCAATCCTTATTTGATGCACTCGCCGAAGACTACGAATCCATGCGCGAAGAAGTTGGCTGGAATCCGTTTGTCCATATTCGGGAGGTGTTTGAAAATCGCAATCTGAAGGATAAAGCCATTCTCGATGCCGGATGTGGTACGGGGGAATGCACGCGCTGGTTTCAAACGCAGGGGGCATTGCCCTATGGGCTCGATATTTCGCCGGAAATGTGTTTTAAAGCCGCCGAAAATTCCGAAAATATCCCCTATTTATGCCACGATTTGAGCGAACCTCTTCCGTTTGAGGATGCCCGATTCGATGGCGTTGTCGCACTGGGATGCCTCGAATATATCGAAAATATCGAGGAGACCGTTCGGGAATTTGCTCGCGTTCTCAAGCCGAATGGGATTTTTTTAGGTTGTTTTGAACGATGTGGCAAGGATTGTCCCGGGGGTAATGCGCAATCCGTCGTCATGTTCGACGATTGGGTCAGATTTCGTCTTCCCGAGAATCAAATACGCACCATGATTTTAAGACATTTTGCGCATGCAGAATTTAAACGGGTTCCCGGATTTAAACTGACGGATGACGATGGCAAAGAGACGGGCAAGCAGACTCAGTATCTTCGGGTAGTCGCTTTTACTCATGCGGAATGCAGTCAAAACGCCTCATTGGATGCGTGAAATTTGGAAATTACATCACCCATGATCGAATATTCATCGGAACAGTGTGGTTGGTTTACTCATACCTTGCGGGCATGGTTCTTAAAAAATGGCCGACATTTGCCATGGCGCAATCATCCGACGCCCTATCAGGTCTGGGTTTCGGAGATTATGCTGCAGCAGACTCAGGTGGTGACCGTCATTCCTTATTACGAACGGTGGATGAAATTATTCCCCAATGTGGAATCACTCGCCAGTGCTGCGATAGATGATGTTCTTAAATTGTGGGCAGGGCTGGGGTATTACCGGCGTGCACGCTATCTGTATGAGGGGGCCAAAGTTATCGTCGAGCAGTATCACGGGGAATTCCCGGCAGATATCCGCGAACTTCGAAAAATACCGGGAATCGGAGCTTATACTGCAGGCGCAATTGCCGCATTTGCCTTTAAACAGGATGTTCCCGCCATCGATGGCAATGCAGAACGCGTTCTGTCACGCTTTTTCGGCATTCAGGGAGATATTCGGGGAGCCGAACGGGGGACGCTCGAAGGGGTTGCCAATGAAGTGGCTTCTTTTGGGCACTGCAGCGATGTCAATCAGGCCATTATGGATTTGGGGGCAAGCCTTTGCGGCAAATCGGCTCAATGTGCGCAATGTCCCATTGCAGAGAAGTGCTATGCATTTGAACATAAAATGACCGAGTTATTGCCCGCTCCCAAAGTGCGCATCGAAAAAACGGATGAATTCCGCGTGGCACTGCGATTGACATCTCCCAATGGGAGAATCCTTATCGCCCAGCGCAGCAAGGATGCTTTGCTCGGAGGTCTATGGGAATATCCGATGGTGACGCTGTCGCGCGGCAAAGGGAAATCGCATCAGGAGAAAGCACTCAAGGTATTGGAACAATCGAGAAATGAATTATGGATTGCATGGTGTCAACAGAATCAGCTGCACCTCACCCATTGGGGAACGACCCGGCAATTTGTAAAGCACACATTCACACATATTCAAATGCGGGTCGACCTGGACGAAGGCGTTTGCGACAGCATGCCAATCATCGCGCCCAATGAGGATTATGAGGATTTTCGATGGGTAGAATACGATGATATTGGCAAAAAATATCCGATATCGACGCTGATGAAGAAGATGATTGGGATTGGGGGGTAGAATATTTTTTTTTATTTTTGGGGCAGGGGGCCAAGCCCCCTGCGGCGCTAT
>JAGACY010000045.1 GCA_017613855.1 Pseudomonadota bacterium | reverse complement strand
TCAGCGATAAGCTATAAGCTATGAGCTACAAGCTTAGTATATATCCACGCTTATTCAACACAGCCAATGCATTGCATTACGCGTTGTTCAATAAAAACATCATCCATTCGCGCTCCTTGTCCCGCATGACCTTTTCCTCTTCGGGTTCGGCATGGTCATACCCGAGCAAATGCAACGTTGAATGAATGACCAGGAATGACAATTCATCGAGCAAAGACCAATCATCTTTAAGCGGTTCGGGACCATTCTCATTTACTCTGTCCCGATGGTTGCATGACTCGACATAGCGCATGGCCGTTTCGACGCTGATGGCGATATCGCCCAGCGGCAGTTGTTTTGCCACGGCCTCATCTTCCCCCTCCCGCATGGGAAACGAAAGGACATCGGTCGATTCATCGAGATCTCGCCATTCCTTATTGAGCTCCCGAATATCCTCATCGGTCATCAGTACGATGCTGACTTCGCTTTCTGCTTCCCCGATGTGCTTGTACAACCGTTCCACGCGCTCATAAAGCGCCGTCATGGGAACCGGCAATTCCGATTCATTGGTAATGGCGATGTATTTGCCCTCTATTTCGGGCGGTTCATTCTGCATATTCTCTGGCATTTTTTTCCTCTCATCCATGGGTTTTTACCCATAGCTAATGACTACGAATGATACGCCTTCCAGGCGTGTCGTTTATAAATGAATTATCTCTCCCAATTACGCATTACGCATTACGCATTACGAATTAGAAGCCATTCCCCCTTAGCTTCAGACTTCCCCTTTTGTTTTGCATCCCAATTGCGCATTGCGCATTGCGAATTGCGAATTAACCTCACGGTACCATGAACTCGACGGTATAGCTTTTGGCCCCATCGATGCCATTTATTTTAAGCGTCGCATATTGTCCACTCAATTCGATGGCACTGCCTTGTTTTCCGGTTAATTTTGAAAGCACTAGCTCCACGGTGGCTTTCGATGAGGTTCCCGAATCGGCAGCCATAATCATCCGATAGGTAATTTCATTTTTCCCGCTGTGTAAAAATGAGGAGATATCGAACGATTGCTGTGCAACGCCCTGGGTAATGGTCTTAAAAAACTTCGAGTTGATATAGACATCGACATTATACCCGAGCAGTCCCGGTGAATCGAACGTCGCCAACAGATACGTAGGATTGACATTATCCGGCAAAGCGTCGATGCCCGGATTCGTTTTGGGGACAGGTGTTGTTGCGGCCGAAGCCCCCATTTGCGCTGGAATTGCCGACGACGGCGGAACGGCTGCCTTCGGTGTCGTATCGACGAGTTTGTATTGAGGTGCAGTCAAAATGACATTTCCATTGGCATCAAATTCGACGGTCACATTGGTAAAAACCTGATTGGATGCCCCTGTCACATCAATGCCATTAAAGATAACACTGGGAGCGGCATAAGCTGTCGACGACAACATCATGGCTGCCAATACTGCAAAAATTCTTTCTTTCATCATGAAAACTCCTGTGTGTGGATACGATCAGCCTATTCCTGATGCTTGATACCCGTTTTCTGATACCACAGGCTGAAAGCCTCAAGTATGGCAACGATTCAGCCCTATGCTTATATTTTAATGAATGTGTATTTAAACACTCTAAACAGAATGAAACATAATGTTTTGGTTCGGAATGGGGGAGGGGCCCCATTTCGCACTGTTTGTGAAAACGTAAGTGTTCATCAATTAAAAGTATGTGGATTCCAAAGGTCTCAGACCTTTGGCGGGGTCCGGGGCAGAGCCCCGGCTAAAAAGATACCAAGTATGAGAAATAAACGAAAAAAGTCTTGAGAATTCAGGATTTCGAATTCCGAATTCCGAATTGAAAGATTATTCTTGACCAAATCGTTTTGAATTGGGAAAATAAGTGTGTATAAAAGGGTCTGGGGTATTTAGTCCCAGGCACGAATGCCCTTTATAACGCAGAGCCGCCCGGGATATTCGTCATTTTAGCGCGATAATTCAAGCCGAGATTGCACAATTTCCGGTGGGAGCATTTTTTAATTCATGGTACATAAATTGCACTTCTATTCACCTAGTGTGTTGTGTTTTCCGTAACTTCCAAAGGAGGAAATTATGTCAGTAGAATTAGGTCGCCGCAATGACATCGATCCACTCGTTAGCTATGCGTTTGAAGTTCACTTTGGTGAGTCAATCGTCGCACGTTTTAGTGGTGTCGATGGATTGAGCTCCGAAATCGAGATGATCGAATACCGTGACAGTGCCGATCCCAATGTCATTAAATATCGCCAGGGCCGTATGAAACCCGCTCGCGTCACCTTTAAACGCGGCGTTGCCGTCGCCAATGGAACTGATTTCCTGGCCTGGTTACAGGCTGAAACAGTCACACCAAAAGACATCTATGTCACCGTCGGCAAACATGGTACCGGTGCCGGTGTCGTCGAAGAAGAAATTACCTGGTGGCTCCATGATTGCCAGCCCACCAAATGGAGTCTCGGCTCACTCGAAGGCAATTCAAACAATGCTTTGATCGAAACCGTCGAAGTTGTCGTTTCCAAAATAACCAAGAAATAATCGTCTTCATTACCAAATCCCCCGATCAGGGGGATTTTTTTTGTCCACGCCATCTTTGGCATGGGGTTTTTTATCCCCATTTTGTTTTTTCTATTGCGCGCGGCTATTGGCTGCGCCAATACGCCCGCGCCGCCTGCCTATTTCATACGGCAGGCGCTTTAGGGGGAACTGTTCAGCCCGATTGCTTACAGTTTTTTCGTTAAGGATCAACACATTCGTTAATTCATAATGCATAATTATGAATGCACAATGAAATGTGATGCCCTGATTCTTTAGATGATTCCAATTAACTTGAGGATTCATTCAGAATTATGCATTCAGAATTATGCATTCAGAATTATGCATAAAAAAACAATTCCACACGTCAGGCACAAGCCTTCTGTTTAACCATGCTTGAAAACTCATGCCCATTGGCGTATGAAAGGCCGCCCCACGATGTGGGCGTTTTGTTCAACTTTTATTCGAGAAAAACATCGAGGAAAATATGACGGTTCGCGTTCGTTTTGCCCCTTCTCCTACGGGGTTTATGCACCTTGGCAATGCCCGTACAGCATTATTTAACTGGCTTTTTGCACGCCATCACGGTGGTGAGTTCATTCTTCGAATTGAAGATACTGACCGCGAAAGACATACCGAAGCTGCTGTCCAGGTCATCTACGACAGCCTCAAATGGATGGGATTAAACTGGGATGGCCCCGTTTTGCGCCAATCCGAAAGGCTTTCGATCTATCATGAAATTGCCGAAAAACTGATCGCCGAAGGCAAAGCCTATCGCTGCAATTGCACACGCGAAGAACTCGAAGCCAAAAAAGAAGCCATGAAAGATACGGTCAACCGCTCTTGTTATGACCGTACCTGCCGTGACAAAAATCTCGGCCCTGACTGCGGTACCCATGTCGTGCGCTTTAAAATGCCGCTCGAAGGCGAATCCTCTTTTGACGACATGATTCAAGGGAAAATCACCAAATCCTACAAAGATCTCGATGATTTCATCATGATCCGTTCCGATGGCATGCCCACATACCAGTTTGCCGTCGTCGTCGATGACCTGGCCCTGCAGATTACCCATGTCATTCGCGGGTCGGATCATATCGACAATACCCATGATCAAATCGCGCTCTACCATGCACTCGGCAAAGAACCTCCCAGATTTGGCCATGCACCGCGCATTCTCGGCCTCTCAAAACGCAAAGGAAGCCCCTCGGTCGAGTACTACCGCGAAGCACTTGGTCTGCTCCCCGAAGGCCTCAACAATTACATTGCAAGACTCGGATGGTCCCATGGAAACGATGAAATCTTCTCGATGGATGAACTCATCAAAGCCTTCGATATTTGCGATGTCAACCAGGCAAACGGCCAGTTTGACGAAGAAAAACTCATTTGGGTCAACGAGCAGCAGCTCCATATCGTCCCCATCGAAAAACTCGCCAGCCACGTCATCCCCTTGTACGAAAAGGCCGGCATCCATGTCGAAGCAGGCGAATGGCTCAACAAACTCCTCGAGATGATGCGCATGCGCGCTCACAATCTCAATGAAATTGTCAGCGGAAGCCGCTTTGTTTTCGTCGCCCCCGAAACCTACGATGAAGCCAGCGTTGCCAAACACTTCAATGCCGATACCCCCGAGCTCCTCAATGCACTCGCCAATGAACTTGAAAAACTCGACAATTGGGATCCTGCCGCCATCGAAGCCATGATGAAAGCTTTTGCAGAAGCCCGTACCCTCAAAATGGGAAAAGTGGCACAGCCCGCAAGAACAGCCATCGTCGGCATTGCTCAATCCCCGAGCATCGGCGATACCATCTGGTTTGTCGGTCAAAAAGAAGCCTGCGCCAGACTCCGCAAAGCCGCAGAATTCGCCAAAACATTGGCGTAATACCAGGGGTTTAATGAACAAGGTATCATTTGGGTAGACTTTACACTCAGAAGCGCACTCAAATAACCATAGCAAAATTTTCACAAGGAATGATATGAAAACACTTTTTAAACTCTTTATAATGATGGCTTTAACTGC
>JAGACY010000356.1 GCA_017613855.1 Pseudomonadota bacterium | reverse complement strand
CGCATTCCGCATTCCGCATTACGAATTCAGAATGCCCTGCCCAATGAACTTCAGAGTCACACTTGAGTTTTGCATCCCAATTCCGCATTCCGCATTCCGCATTACGAATTCAGAATGCCCTGCCCAATGAACTTCAGAGTCACACTTGAGTTTTGCATCCCAATTCCGCATTCCGCATTCCGCATTCCGCATTAAAATAAAACGTTCAAAATTTGAGTTATTTTGAATTTCAATGAGAATGAAAAGATGGAAAGCGCGTATTGCCGCAGGCAATAGCGCAGTCCGGCGTGGCGTGCGAAGCAGACACGCAAGCCGGGCGTATTGCCGCAGGCAATAGCCACGGCAATAAAAAATGACGGCTTTTATTGATAAATGACACACAAACTGATAAAAGCGCACTTTGGTGGGTTTCGCCCACAGACATTGTTTTTAATCATTCCGGACAGATGCCCGGAAGTTTCTTACATGGTCACGCGCTTGAGTTTAGCGGATTTGAGAGTCTTCGTGCTTTGATTTCCTATATTCGAGGCGTGATTTTACTGTTTAGGAGTCCTTATGCGTGATGCTTTTAAGCATTTAACTTTTGTTGGTGCTCTTTCGGCCTGCCTTGCTTTTTCAACTGCTGCCATGGCGCAGGATAATTCTACGGTTCAGGGCGACAAGTCCGTCAACGTGGAATCAGAAAATGCCGTTATCAACGACACCGAAGCCAAAGAAGCTGTCGAGAGTAGTTTTACACGCGAAACAGGTTGGTATCCGACGCTCCGCATCGGCGGTTCGGCTGCTTTGAACTGGAATCGCAATGTCGATGGTGTCAACGATGGCACGGCATTCTCGTTTGGCGTCAACCTCAAGGGTGGTCTGGACGGCGTCTATAAAAACCTCGAATGGCAGAATAAACTGGACATCGAACATCAACAGACCAAAACCCCCAACATCGACCACTGGATTAAATCGACCGATAAATTCGATTTCCAGTCCCTCCTTCTGTTCCGTATCCCCGGTGCAGAATGGGTAGGTCCTTTTGCTCGCTTCCGTCTGCAGTCCTCACTGCTCCCCGGTTACTACAGCACTGATAAAGATGTCGTCGTTCGTTTCTATGAATACGGCACCAAGATCGATGCTAAAGAAGATAGCGCCATTACAAAAGTTCGTGCACTCGCCGCTCAGGATCAGATTAAACTGTCCAGTTCCTTCGAACCCCTCCTCCTCTCCGAATCTGCCGGCTTCTTCATCAGCCCCTATTCGACCGAAATGCTCAATGTCAACTTCACCGTCGGCGTTGCCGGTCAGCACCTGATTGCCAGAGATGGCAAAGATGCAGGCTATGTAGGCTTCGATGATGACGATGATGATGCCTACTACGATGTCATTCAGCTCAAGGACACGAACTCCTTCGGTGTCGAGGGTCAGCTCTCTTTGAACGGCGTTTTCGTTGGCTATGTGAACTGGTCACTCAGCGGCAGTTTGTACTATCCGTTCGTGATGGACGAAGACCACGGCCTCAAGGATGAAGAACTCATCCACTCCGATATCGAAGCCAAGATTAGCGTCAAAATGGCTTCCTGGGCCAGCCTCGACTATGCACTCACTGCCAAATTACATCCATTCGTTTCACAGGAATGGCAGCTCACCAATACCCTGCTCTTCAACATCGGATTTGATGTTTTCTAGGCCATTAGGGTAAATGTTTTACCGGTAGGGACGTGTCGCGACACGTCCCACCGTGTTTTTGATATCACCTTCGGGTGATTTTTTTTGTTTTTGGCCGTGCTATGCCGCTATGCGGCATACGCACAGGCTCAAACGGCTATGCCTGCGGCATACGCCGTTTGCATTGTTTTTGGGGGAATTCGCATGCCCTGTCGCGACATGTCTTACCTAAAACCCCAGCAAAATCGCGCGATCCTCGGGGGGAAGCGTTTCATGATGCGCATTGCGCTGACCAAAAACATGGCGCAATTCAATGAGTTCCCCGAACAGCGGTGCAAAACGAAGCCAGCTCAAAACATCGGATGATATAGGCGTTTCGCCCGTTTTTGCCCCGTATATTCCCTGCTCGACAATGCGCAGGGCCATCTCAAAATCATCCGCCGTGCGCGTCATCGTCCGAAGCCAGGGTAAACAGTCATCCACCAGCGAGGGTGTCATTTCGGGCAACGAAGTCAACATCTGGCAGGTCCTGAGCTGAAGCATGCTTCGCGTGTCCGCAACCGAATTGGGCCAGTTTTCCTGCGGTGAAAGCGCCCGAATGATCGTCTGAAGCCGTTCCACCCCCATATCGTCAGAGCGTGAAGCGATAAAAAACAAACGCAGTGCATTGAGTTTGCTTAAATTGTACAATTTGGCACCGTCACTTTGTCGAAGCGCTTCGAGCGTCGTAATCTCGGACTGAAGCAGTTTTTTAGACAACAATTCGGTATATCCCTCGAGTGAAATGCCGTAAATATTGCCTTCAAGCGTGTCATCCTTCGCGATCGCACTAAAGACCGAAGCAATGAATGCATTCTGATTCGAGAGCATGGCCGCTTCAGTGCGAAGCCTGGCCGCCAAAAGTTTGGCATCGGCATTGGGCCAGGCAGCCTCTCCCTCGATGGCATTGGCACAGGCCAGCATGTAATTCTCTTCGAGTTGAAGCGGCTGCGCAGTTCCGGCGGCAAATAAACCGGGATAAACGGAATAACAAAGCGGATCATCGGGGCTGGAGTGGGATAGAATAGAAGCTCGATACTGAGATTCGGTCAATTCCGTCTGAAAGGGAATAAACCGTGACTGATATTGATCTACCGCCTCGATAAGTGCCTGCTGCGTTGCAGTTTCATCGATAGCAGCACAGTAAATTGGCGTAAATCCCGTTAAATTGCCTGCAAAATCGTAATTAACCTGAGGCTCAAAACAAACGCGCGTTCCCTGCTCACTGCTTTCGATGTGGTTAAACGCCCTTGCATCGCGCCCGGATGGCTCTACTGCAATCTCATATTCCGGAATGGATGAACTTACCCCTCGGGCAGTCTGCTGCCATACCTCTGCATTCTGATCCACTTCGAGCACAAGCGAAACGGGATTACGCTCTGCTTTTTGAGCATGCTTCGCTGTTGAACAGCCAGCCTGACAGACAAACAGCAAAACCAATATCAATGGAATGGCGCGCACTTCGTTTTCCTTATTCATTATCCCAAATTCATGAGCATGCCTTTACCTTTAGGCAAATGCCATTATAATGGTATTTTGATCAATTGCTAATTGCTAATTGCGCATTGCGCAGAGGGCTATAAGCATTTAAAACTGTATTGCAACAAAGAAGCCCTGCCCCAAGGATCGTCGCATTTTGACTTTTCTTGCATGGTCTCTGCAGTTTGTTTTTCTCATTATGTTTTTCCCATACCCTTATTTCTCTTTCGCCTACGCGGCGGGCGGCAGAATGCGACGGACATGGCCCTGACTTTACAAACCTTCAATCTTTAGAAACAACCTTGAGAATGCTATAATTGCCAATTGCCAATTGCCAATTGCTCATTGAACAAGGGGGTTCAGGATGAAAGCAAAAAAGAAATCCGAAGCGAACATGCAGAAATCCTGGATGATGAGTGCACTCGAGCGATTGCTGAACCAATCCCCCGATGATCCTCTCGTAGTACAGAGCGGACATGTGCAAACGCGTGCACAGATGATGACTGCAATCAAAAGTATTGCGGGATATTTGCAGACACTTGGAATCAAGCGTGGCATGCGCGTGATCTTCGATATCGACACTTCGCTGTCCTGGCGCGTCTTATCCAGTTGGTGCGCCTGCCAGTGCATCGGTGCGATTTCCTTTTTCTGGCCAATGGATATGCGTTTTCGGCACGAATCCGAAGAAATGCATCTGTCTGATGAGATCAACGGCATGCCATCCATTGTTTTTTTATCGACACCCAAACGTGCAGAACAATGGAAGCAGACAGACCAGAAAAATCATGTCGAAAGGCGTGTTCTCATCGATTTGACGGGGGCGTGCAATGAATTGAGTGATGTGACTGCATGGGATGAACTGCTCAAAGCCGAAGCGATCGCACCGAAGATTTGCCCCGACAATGCAACGATCGTCTATACCCAGGGAT
>JAGACY010000355.1 GCA_017613855.1 Pseudomonadota bacterium | reverse complement strand
TTTTTGTTAAATAAAAACAATCCGTTTACTGCACGCGATTCATTTTAAAACACTTCCGGCCCTTGTAATTCTCGACGCGCTCAAACTCAAAGAATTGCATGGAAAAATCGCGCAGACTGCCGGATGGGGTTTCGAGGCGGATACAATTGTCGGGTAAAATGGCATTGATGCGGCAATGTCCGGACATCGGATGAATGGCCCAATCACCGGGTTTGAATTCGTATTCAGTCGTGGACTCTGCAACCGGTTCGTTTGGGACGGCGCTGATGCCCTGGGAACTTGCAGCGTTCAAATCGGATTTGCGGCGTTTGACGGTCGATTTGATATTCGTGATACTTTCACTGATACCCAGATCAGAGAGATCGCTGAGTTCATCTGTACTGGCACGTGTTTTTCGCCGAATCACCTGGGGTTGCTGCGATAAACCGGCACTCGAGTTCGACTGGGTATTCTGGAGCGTTGACAGTCCGGAAATCGAAAGCGCATCTGTATCTTCATCCTGCAGTTCCACATTCAGACTCGAAGACGCATGGAACATCCCGGTGCTGGAGGTATAATTATCATCCTCGTACATACTGTGGATGCGGGAAATGGGTACCATCCCCGTGACGGCATCGAAAGTACGGGTCATGCGGAGGTCGTCAAATATCGTAAAGTGCAGCTCTGCATTATAGACTTTTGCACTTTGAATCAGACCTGACATCGAATAAATCTGATTGTAGATGCGATAATTGAGGATGCACGAAGCATTCACGACAATCTCGTTTCCCATTCGGGTGATATTGCCGATGATGTGGGGGACATTCGAGAAGGTGTCCGTCGTAAAGATGGTTTCCATCGCGCGCTTGTCCGGATTAAAAGCCTGAAGTACGCATTTGGAAAACTCCCCAAAGCCCTCAAAAAAACAAGCCCCTACATTCTCGCGTTGGAAATACTTGCGCAGAGACTCGATAAAATCTTCACCCATTTCCATGCGAGCCACAACGTGGCGATTTCTTAAGCTGCTCCCAAATTTCATACTGCCTCCACTCGGAATGCAAACGCTGTTTTGTATGGGATGTTTTTTATGAGTGTCAATCATTTTCTAATGCGGAATGCGGAATTCGGAATTCGGAATGCGGAATGCGGAATTGAGGTGTCTTCCCGTCGAAAAACTATTCCAGAAATGCTCAATAATTGGTAGATACACGCGGTTTTAATGCGCAATGCGCAATTCGCAATGCGCAATGCGCAATTGAGAGGCAAAACTAAAGGGTAACTCTGAAGCTAATGACGAAGAGCATTCCAAATGCGGAATTCGGAATGCGGAATGCGGAATGCGGAATGCGGAATGCGTAATTAATGAGCAGTGAATACTAGTGAATAGTGAATAGTTAATAGTTAATAGTTAAAATCGATCGCCCCAGAATGGGAGCACATTCGTAGCCAAGACTTAACCTAGAGAATAAAAAACGATAAAAACTTCCCAAAGATCGCTTTTCTTTAGGAAGGGGGTGTGGGGGAAACCCTTTCTTTTGGCACAAAAGAAAGGGTTTCCCCCACAAAAAAACAAAATAAAAAGGAACTCAAATGGAAATTGCAGAAATCAATGCGCGGCTGAATGACTTGCGAGCTCGGTACGAAGAGCTCAGGAGGTATCTTTGACGTCGATCACGCCAAAGAGGAAGTCGAGCGTTTAACCGCCGAATCGCATGAACCGGGATTTTGGGATGACACCGAACGTGCACAAAATCTCATGAAAGAAAAGGGCAGCTTTCAGACGATTGTCGAGACGATGGAAGCCGAATTGAAGCACCTCGATGATGCCGGTGTCTTTTTGGAGCTTGCCCACGACGAGGGCGACCCATCACTCGCCGAAGAGGCCATTCCCGAGCTGGATGAGGCCGAAAAGGGCATCAAAAAACTCGAGATGCGCCGCATGCTGAGCGGCCCCAATGACAAGGGCAATGCGATTGTGTCGATCAACCCGGGCGCGGGCGGTACCGAAAGCATGGATTGGGCCTCGATGATCTTCCGCATGTTGCTGAGGTATTGTGAACGCAAGGGATTCCACGTCGAAGTCGTCGATCAGCAGCCGGGTGAAGAAGCGGGCCTGAAGAGCGCGACGTTCGAAGTGAGCGGCGATTATGCCTTTGGCCTGCTCAAGGCCGAGAGCGGTGTACATCGTTTGGTGCGCATTTCGCCGTTCGATGCCAATGCAAGGCGGCATACATCCTTCGCAAGCGTGTTTGTTTTCCCCGAAATCGACGACACGATCCACGTCGAAATCAACGAAAAGGATGTCCGCGAGGATACGTATCGTTCGAGCGGTGCCGGCGGCCAGCATATCAACAAGACTTCATCGGCCATCCGACTGACGCACATCCCGACGGGCATTGTCGTGACCTGCCAGAACGAGCGTTCGCAGCACAGCAACCGCGATATGGCTTGGAAAATCCTGCGCGCGCGCCTGTACGACAAGCAATTGCGCGAACAGGAAGAAAAGATGGATGCCATCAATGCCACCAAACGCGCGATCGATTTCGGCAGCCAAATCCGCAGTTACGTGCTGCACCCCTATCAGATGGTCAAGGATCACCGCACGAATTATGAAACATCGAATACATCCGGTGTGCTCGACGGCGATCTGGACGATTTCATCACCAGTTATTTGTTGGCCTCCAACGGCGCGGGCGATCCCACGTTGTTGGTGAAGTAATGGATTGCCGGGGCATATTTTGTAGAACGTCTCTACAAAATAGCCCCGGCGCGCAGGCCGTATTTAACGGTGAAACCGTTAAATAGGCCGCGCCCACCATCCATATCATCCATATATCATCCCCCAATGTATATCCCCCATCAATGTAAAGACGTTCCGTGGAACGTCTCTGTATAACACCCACCCATAAGAGAAACCAAAATGTCCGAAGAAATCAAAAACGACAGTCTCCCCATGGAAAACACCGAATACATCGAAAGCCAGAACGCGATTATCCGCAATCGCATCGACAAGATGAATGCGTTCAAGGACGAGGGCGTCGAAGTGTATGCCACGAATTACCAGCCCGATGCGCGCGCCGCAAAGCTTCAGGCCGAATACGGCAAGGCGACGCAGGAAATGTTCGATGCCAACCCGGTGCACGTCAAGGTCGCCGGCCGTATTATGGCCGTGCGTCTGTTCGGCAAAGGCTCGTTTGCGGCGATTAAAGATGCGACGGGCACGATCCAGTTGTTCGTTGGCTTGAACACCGTCGGCGAAGAGGCTTACACGCGTTACAAGAAATTCGACATCGGCGACATCGTGGCTGCCGAAGGCACGCTGATGATGTCCAAAACGGGTGAGCTCACGGTGCGCACGACGACGATCAAGCTGCTCACCAAGAGTTTGCGTCCGCTGCCCGAGAAATTCCACGGTTTGACCGACACCGAACAGCGCTATCGCCAGCGTTACCTCGATCTCATCGTGAACGACGACGTGCGCGATACCTTTTATAAACGCTCGATGATTACCCAGAAGATTCGCGCCTATATGACGAATCAGGGATTTTACGAAGTCGAAACGCCGATTTTGCAGGCCAAGGCCGGCGGTGCCACGGCACGTCCGTTCGTTACGCACCACAATGCCCTCGATATGGACATGTACCTGCGCATCGCGCCTGAGCTTTATTTGAAGCGCCTGATCGTCGGCGGTTTTGAGCGCGTCTTTGAGCTCAACCGCAGTTTCCGCAATGAAGGCCTCGACCGCCGCCACAATCCCGAATTCACGATGATGGAATTCTACATGGCGTATGGCACTTACACGATCCTGATGGAATACGTCGAAACGATGGTGCAGACGATTGCAATGGATGTCATGGGTACGACGAGCCTGCGCTGGAACGGCAACGACATCGAAGTCGGCGGCAAATGGCGTCGTTTGCGCGTGCGCGAAGCCGTGGCCTCGGCGCTCGGCGTCAGCGAAGACAAACTCTCGGATCGCGCATTCCTCGAAGAAATCGTGTCGAACCTGCCCGAACCGATTCGCGGCGATGACCTGGCCAAAAAATCGGACGGCCACCTGCTCATGGAAATTTTTGATCAGAAAGTCGAGGAAACCCTCATCCAGCCTACGTTTGTGTACGAATATCCATCGAGCGTGAGCCCGCTTGCGCGTCGTAACGATAACGATCCCAACTACGTCGACCGCTTCGAGGTGTTTGTCGGTGGCTTCGAACTTGGCAATGCCTTCAATGAGCTCAACGATCCGCTCGATCAGCGTCAGCGTTTCCTCGATCAAATCAAGAAAAAACTCGAGGGCGACGACGAAGCCCATCCGATGGACGACGATTACGTGTGCGCACTCGAATTCGGCATGCCGCCTACGGCTGGCTGCGGTATCGGAATCGACCGCCTCGTCATGCTATTGACCGATTCCGACTCGATTCGCGATGTCATCCTGTTCCCGACGATGCGACAGGAATAAGGAGTATTTATACAAACGGATTTGTTCGCAACTAACGTTGCTCACTAAAAATGCGGAATGCGGAATGCGGAATGCGGAATGCGGAATGCGGAATGCGGAATAGAGTGTTGCAAAGCCAAAACTAAATAGCTGAAGTTCGCAAACTCTCAGTTCTTTAGGATTCAATAAATGAATGCGGCGTTTATTCCGAATTCCGAATTCCGAATTATTAAGGCAGTTGTCGTTCCTTTTCGCCTCTGCCGTTGATGAGAACAGACGGATTTTCGACGAGAATTTGAGTAAATTCATTGATATTTTCGACGCTGGTTTCGAGTTCACGAATGAT
>JAGACY010000354.1 GCA_017613855.1 Pseudomonadota bacterium | reverse complement strand
TTCTCAAAAGCTCATATGCCAGCTGATAGGCGCGGCCACTAGTAGTATAAGGCTGATGTCCTTCATTGTGCGTTTACTCTACATAATCAAAATGGATGGACTTGGTTCCATCATTATTCTGGTAAGCAGTCACAAGATAACGTCGGAAAGTACCTTCGGTATCGGTATAACCCCAATCCGTTTCCATCTGATACCCGTGTCCCGGGCCGAGTACGCGATAACCACGCTGAAACAGCAATGCCCTCGCTGCAGACCACAAATTGTTGATATTGGTTTTGTAGGCATAGTTATCCATCTGTTGATGGATGTAGTTTTCCTTATAGCTGGCATGACGCAAAGTGGCACAGCCAAACGAAAAACAGCTTAACACCAAAGTAAACGCCAATAATAAACTCACTATGTGATTTTTCTTCATTATGATTCCCCTCTCAATTGCGAATCGCGAATAGCGAACTGCGCTTATTAATTACCATGCTATGTGCGGATGTCAAACTCCACAGAGGAAAAACGCGGTGTATTGCCCGCAGGGCAATACGCCGCGTTTTTCCTCTGTGGAGTTTGACATCCGCTCATAGCATGGTAATTATTAATTGCGATTTGCAATTTGCTTTTCGTCATTGAGAGGGTAATAACAATGAAAAATAATCGCGTCGCTCGTATTTTGCTCGCATTGGTGCTGGTGCTGAGCTGCTTTTCGTTCGGATGTGCCTCGTTGCGGCATGCCAGCTATAAAGAGAACTATATCCATCAGCAGATGGATAGCTATGCCTATCAGACAAACATCAATAATTTATGGTCGTCTGCACGAACATTGCTCTTCCATCATGGCTATCGTGTACGCGGTCCGGGGAATGGTTATCAGATGGAAACAGACTGGGGGTACACAGATACCGATGACACATTCCGGCGATATTTGGTTACAGCTTACCAAAATAATGATGGAACAAATGCCATTCATTTCGATTATTTCGAGGAAACACGGCACGAAGGACAGCCACTCTATACGACAAGTGGTCGGGATTATGCGATGGAATATGAACTCTTGCGCATGGTCGATTCTCAGGGATGGGCTGCTGTCGAAAGCGCTGCCGAAGCTTATGCTGACCAGAAAATGGCCAGTGAGAAATAAAGCCCAAAACGATAAAAATCTTTTTCATAGCTTAGCGCTTAGAGCTTAGAGCTTTGAGTGAAAGAAACCGTCTCCAAGCTCTGAGCGCAAAGCTTCAAGCCAGAATGGCAATGATTGGCGAACAACCTATCCTCTCTTGTATAAGAGCTAAACAAAAAAGGAGTTGTGTAATCATGACTAAATTGAAGGTGATTCTGTTTTGTCTGTTGCTTGGCGCCGTTTCGCTGGGGTGCGCCGGTCTGTCTCAGATGAGTAGGGTTTCGTATGTCATGATGACGATGGCCGATTACAAGTATACAGCCGAATCGTCGAGTCTGGTTACCAATGCAAAGAAATTGCTGATCCAAAATGGTTATGACGTTCGGGATGTGAATGATTTTATCTATGAAGGAAGCAATTGGGCCGGTGGTGATCTGGGGTTTAAAGTTTACCGCAATCTGGTCACGGAGTGGCGTGGCAGTGGCAACGACAAACGCCGATATTTCCTGTATACCAACGTATTTTCGAACGGAAAGCACAGTGCGTATTTCTACTATGAGACACCAGCTACCGAGGGCAAGGTAATTAGTAAAACTGCCAATGGTATCACAGGGGAACGCGATTACGATCTGGAATATCAGCTGCTCAAATCTGTCGATCCGGATGCATGGACAGAAAAAGAAGAAGCCAGACAAACCTCAATTATCAAATGACGACATTTTTAGAAACATACCGTAAAGGCCAAAGTCCGGAGCAAACGCATTTTTGTCCCGGATGTGGTCATGGCAACATGCTGCGCTTTGTCGACGAAGCAATTTGCAGATTTGGTGTCGAGGACAGGACTGTCTGGGTTTCGCCTGTTGGTTGTGGGGGGCTGACCGATTCGTATTTGTCGATCTCCCATATTTTAGCAGCCCATGGCAGGGCCAGTGCGGTTGCCACGGCCTTTAAAAGACTTCATCCGGATACCGTTGTCATTGTTTCGCAGGGGGATGGCGATTTGGCTTCGATTGGGCTTTTGGAAGCAATCCATGCTGCCAATCGTGGTGAAAATCTGACTGTATTCTTTATGAATAATGCGAATTTTGCCATGACCGGCGGGCAGATGGCACCGACGACACTTGTCGGGCAAAAAACATCGACATCTCCCGAGGGACGTCTGATTTCTGAGCATGGTGAACCTATTCGGATGTGCGAACTGCTCAATACATTGGAGGGGCCTGCCTTTATTGCACGCGTCGCTATCGGAAGTGAAAAACAAATTCTGGATGCACAGCGCACAATCTGCAAAGCCATCGAAAATCAGATATTGGGCAAAGGGTACAGCTTTGTCGAAATTCTGTCTCCATGTCCCTCCAACTGGCATTGTTCGCCCGAAGTGGCGCGAGACCGCACTGCAAAAGAAATGACTGCTGTATTTCCGCTTGGCGTGTTTCGGGATGTTTCGAAAGAAGAGATGATCCACGATCGGTTCAGGCCTGTCCCGTATGACCCGACAATGGTGTCCTCGTCATACGAAGCGCTTGCAAAGCCGATGCGCTTACCCGAAAAAGCGCCGTTCTGCCTCGATAGGCTGACTTCGATATGCTGTGCCGGATTCGGTGGGCAGGGCGTGTTGACACTGGGGCAGCTTATTGCAAGGCTGGCTTTGGCTTCTCACCTTGAGGCAACATGGATTCCTTCCTACGGGCCGGAAATGCGCGGGGGAACCGCCAACTGCTTTGTGCGCATCGACCATCATCCCATTCATTCTCCAGTCGTGGAAGTGCCAGATGTGGTCATTGCCATGAATCAGCCGGCTCTCAATGTTTTGGGCAGGCGCGCTGCACAAAACGGTATCGTGTTTTACGACAGTGATTCTGCCAAACCACAGAATGCACAGAAATGTCAGATCGGCATTCCTGCAGTATCACTTGCGAATGCGTGTGAATCTCCCAGAAGCGCCAATCTGGTTTTGCTTGGTGCATGGCTCGGTTCGATATCGGCCGATAGAAATGCCATTTCGGATGTCTTAACAATGCGCCTTGCACCGAATCAAATGGCTGCTATCTGGGCTGGCATGGATGCTTTTTTCAATGCGTAATTCGTAATGCGTAATGCGTAATTGGGATGTCAAACCGGAGGGTAACTCTGAAGCTAATGATGAAGAGCATTCCAAATGCGGAATGCGGAATGCGGAATGCGTAATGCGGAATGCGTAATGCGTAATGCGTAATTGGGATGCCAAACCGGAGGGTAACTCTGAAGCTAATGATGAAGAGCATTCCAAATGCGGAATGCGGAATGCAGAATGCAGAATGCGGAATGCG
>JAGACY010000353.1 GCA_017613855.1 Pseudomonadota bacterium | reverse complement strand
ATATCATGAAGTTTGGCACCACCCAATGCTGCCTGAATACCGACCGGCTTATCGACCTTATTCAGGTTGGCAATGGGATTATCGGTATCATCTATCTTGGGACGATCCATATCTTTCATAGAATCGTCAATAATCATATTGTCAACATCTTCAATGACAGGAACTTCTTCTTCTTTTTCTTCCTGCTCATGTTCCTGCACTTCACTAATAAGCTCCACCCACCGTGTATCCATCCCAAGAATTTTGGTTTTCTCGATGGGTTCAGCCTTCCAACTGGCAAACAAAATCAATGCCGAGTGCAAAGCAAAACTCAGCACCAGCATGCGGGCAACAGGACTTTCAAGCGCCTGTGTCAGTGAGATAAACCCCATCCCTGCAAGAGGCGGAACTTCGGCAGATTTGTAAAAGATGGCGATATCCAAACCGGGAGATAGATTCGCTATTACCCAGTCATCATCCCCGAATTCGTACGATTCTACACCATCCGTAACCGATTTGGGCGTCCGTTCTTCACCAACAGACCACGTTTTTCCCCCCACCGATAATGTCGCATACATCGATGCTTTCAAATTCAGTGTGCCATGTTCATAAATCACAAACGGCGACGTATAATCCTCAAGCCCCACAACAAAATCACACGTCTGACTCTTGCCGATGGTGACCCGGGAGGATTGTACATTCTTCTCCGATAGCACCTGCTGATGGTACAACATCGCTGCATATAGTTGCTTTTTCATGCTCAAATCCGGTTAAATACTTGCAATTCACTCACCATGCAAACATGCACATGGCTTGAATATCTTAGCATGAGGCCTTGTACGGTTAAACCTCTTTTTGGCCCAACGGTCAAGAATTCACATCCGTCTTACCATGATTGTCTCTTAGCTATCACCATGTAAAAACGAACAATTCTTCCGTCTCTTAAGATGCCTCACCAATAATAATACCGCTAAAAATAGCAACGGCATCCCATGGCAATGCGCCGAACGATATAACGAGCTAACCGAGCAACCGTCATCATCGTCATCCAGTTTGAGTTGTTTTTTTAACCAGGGATAGTGGTCGGCTATCGTCGTCGAAACCGAATAACTCTCACAATTGGCATCCCCAAAAGAAACGACGGCCATGACCAATTTTTGCCCATTCACATCGGCGAGCAAAGGCCCGCCCGAATCCCCATTGCATGGCCCCCCCTTCTCCAAATCCTGGATAATCGCGCCCTCAGGCACGGCTAACAATTCCCCGACTGAGTTTGTATATTCGCAATAACCTTCACCCAAATAACAATACTTTCCTATAAATCCCTCTGCCCAAAGGCGCTTGCCACTCAAACCATTGTCGTCGACGCCATACCCTACCGCTTCAAAACGCGTGTGATTGTTCACCATCGACAATATCACGCCCGAATCCTCAAGAATCGGAATCGGAGTCGCAATCTCGGCAGGTACATCCTTGTTTAGCCAGAGCAAAGCCAAATCATGATAACTATATTCCTGATCATAATAATTATGTACAGAAAGACGATTCGCCGTAAATATATGATCATTATCGGGATCGATCACATCCTCGCCCAAGACAGCTACTATTTTTTTATCATTAAAATAAGTCGTAAAGGGGAAATTGTCAGCATTGCTGACACAATGTGCCGCCGTTAGTACAACATTTTTATCGATGAGAGTTCCCGTACAATAACTCGAAACACCACTCCGGGTACGAATGCCAATTGCAACAACCCCACTGTATTGCGCATCCCCTGCAGGCTGTCCATTCATTATCGCCTGTGATTTTGTTGTATAATCAAAGATTTCATCAGATGAACAACCGCAAAGGGAAATCATTCCGATCAAAAAAAATAATATCCTTTTCATGTTTACTAATTCCTTATGACATACATGACTGTTCAACCATTTTATTAACATTTCATCTAGGGGGGCATACAAGCAGGCTAAATACGATAAAACGCATTTTTTGTTCGGAATGGGGGAGGGGCCCCATTTCGCACCGGTTTGTGATAACGTATAGGTTCATCAGTTAAATGATTGAGGATTCCAAAGGGCTCAGCCCTTTGGCAGGGCCCGGGGCAGAGCCCCGGCTTCTTATACTATCTATATTTTATATAAAACACTTCACCGCGACCAGCCGCCCCAGAAGAACGCCTGCAATGCACAGTATAACGCTCACAATGATATAAATCGAGCCCGTCAGGATTTTTCCCGACTCCAGCAGCGTCAATGCTTCGAGCGAAAATGTCGAAAACGTCGTCAGTGAACCACAAAATCCCGTTTTAAGAAACGATGTCTGAGTCGACGACAAACGCCCCGATTCGAGCAAAAGCCCGGCAATCATGCCGATGATGACGGCCCCGATAAAATTCGCCGCAAACGTCATCCACGGGAAATCGTGCCCCGTCAAAAAGGGGATTTTCGAAATGCCAAACCGGGCAAGTGCACCAATCGCACCGCCCAGAGCTACTGCAAGTATTTGCATGATCATCGTTGATTCAATGACTCATAAACGAAATTGCTCAGGCCTAACGGCCTTCGCGTTTTAATGCGGAATGCGGAATGCAGAATGCGGAATGCGGAATGCGGAATGCGGAATGCGGAATGCGGAATGCGGAATGCTGAATTAAACCAAATTGCGAATTGCGAATTGCGAATTGCGAATAATTTATAATACCTCTTTAGCTTTAGGTTTCACCCTTAGTTTTCTACACGCCCAATTACACATTACACATTACACATTACTCATTAAAAATGACTGACCTCATTTTCTCCACGCTTCAGCAACTTCCACCCGAATGGCGCATTGTGTACCAATCCGGCCGCTACCAGCTTGCCGTGCGCGACGATTCGGGACCGCATGATTTCCATTATTATAAGCGCAGCAATACGATCCTGGCCTATCTGAGCAACCGCGTCGATCCGCTGGACACTGCGCTTTTTGAACAATCCAGATTTGTCTGCAAGATTGGTACAGCTGCCGGGATTTTATGGCATACGCAGTCGGATGAATTTTGTATTTTCCGCGATGCTTTTGGCATGATTCCCTGGCTTTCGACGCCCGGGCGCGGGATTTTTACAACAGATCCCGAGTTTCATGCGCAAATCCATGCACCTTCACCGCTTAATCCGCGCTGGTTTGCGACTTTTTTGCAGGATGAATTTTCGACCGCCAAAGACGATGTCTATGTGGGTAGCGAGCGCATTT
>JAGACY010000044.1 GCA_017613855.1 Pseudomonadota bacterium | reverse complement strand
AATAGTGATTAGTGTAGGGACGTCCATTGGGCGTCCGTTTAAGAAATAACGTGTAATGCGGACGCGCAATGCGCGTCCCTACAATTACGCATTACGCATTACGAATTACGCATTATTTTCAACGATCTCCGTTTTCGACTTATCGATATTCGGGTCATCCCAGATTTGTTCCAGGATTCTCTTGCATACAATGCGCCCCGAAGTCGGATTCTTTATACTATCAATAATGTTGTCTGTCTCGCAATCGACCGTAGAATACTCAAATGCGAGTGTCGTATTGAGGATTTTGCATCCTCTCAAAACGACATTCTCCATGTAACAAAAGCCCTGCAAACTCTCGATAGTACAATTGATAAAGGTGACATTCTTCGAATTCCAGCCAATATATTCCCCCGAAATATAGGAATCGCGCACCACCACATTCTCGCAATTCCAAAAAGCATCTTTGGATATCATCTTGGCATTCGAGATTTCTACATTTTTACAGCCATCAAAACTGTAATTCCCGACGAGATTGAGGCCATCCACTTTAATATTGGAACTCCCCATGCCAAAGTAATCCCCGCGCGCCGAAATCTGATGCATTTCGATTTGATCGCAGTTCCAAAGCGTCTCATCGGCATGCGGAAAATCGACATGATCGAGTTTGACGCCCACGGCCCTGCGAAAACCTTTTGGGGCCTCATAAAGGCAGTCGGTCAGCGAAACATTGTGGGTATACCAGATGCCAGCACGCGCCATTTCAAAGAAAGACGAATTCCTCACCTCGATATCGCGGCAGTACCACAAGGGATACTTCCACTGGAATGAGGTATTATCGATAACAATATTGCGGCTTTCCTTGAGCGGCGATTCACCATCTGCAAAAATGGAGTCTTCAATCCTCAAATCATGACTCATAAACAGCGCACGCTCACCCGTAAAGCGTTGTTCTTTCAATATTTCCATTCTATCTGACTCCAATTCATGAGGGATACGCCGAAACCGGATAACCCCAATGCGGGGCAGCGCACACAATATACACCCATTTTATCAAATCAACTCCCGAATGATCCGACCTTTAACTTTTTCGTTTTTTCTGCCGCCCGCCTCGCAGGCGAAAAAGTCAAATGAGAATGAACTCTAATCAGATACCAGATTAGCCCTTAGCTGAGCAGTAACAATGAAAACCTGAATGATTGAATGCCGCTTGACATCTCCCCCATTGTGTACCATTAGCCACCGAATAATGGCGTACCATCTGATATGCCATTCTCATCACATCCGGCAACATAAGGATTATATTTATGAAAGTGCTCGTTTTCGACACCAAACCCTACGATCGCGAATACCTCGAAAAGGAAAATCAGAACTACGGCTACACGCTCAAATTCCTCGAGAGCAAGCTTTCTCCCGACACAGCAAAACTCACGGCGGGCTACGATGTCGTCTGTGCTTTCGTCAACGATGATATCAATGCCGAAACCATCGATATTCTCGTACAGAATGGCGTCAAAGCGATTGCCATGCGGTGCGCCGGTTATAACAATGTCGATATGAAACACGCCTACGGCAAAATTCACGTCGTGCGCGTCCCCAAATATTCGCCTTATGCGGTTGCCGAACATGCAATGGCATTGCTTTTAACCCTGAACCGTAAAATCCATCGCGCCTATATCCGCACGAGAGACAGCAATTTCGCACTCAACGGCCTGCTCGGCTTCGATCTGCACGGCAAAACCGCTGGCATCGTCGGCACGGGACAGATTGGCCGCTGTTTTATCGACATCTGCAAAGGCTTCGGCATGAAAATCATCGCCTACGACGCCTATCCCAATCCCAGTCTTGGCCTCGAATACGTCGATTTGAACACGCTTTTGTCTCAATCGGACGTCATTTCCCTGCACTGCCCACTCACGCAGGACACCCATTACATGCTCAACACCGAGAGCATGAAACGACTCAAAAAAGGCGTCGTGATTGTTAACACCTCGCGCGGCGCACTCATCGAAACCTCTGCCCTCATCGAAGCACTCAAATCCGGCCAGATTGGCGGCGCTGCCCTCGATGTCTACGAAGAGGAGGCCGAAGTCTTTTTCGAAGACTGGTCCAATCAGGTCATTCAGGATGATCAGCTCATGCGCCTGCTTTCCTTCAATAATGTGATTTTAACCTCACATCAGGCATTCTTTACCAAAGATGCACTGGCCAAGATTGCCGAAGTGACGTTCCAGAATCTCAGGGAAATCGCTGCTCAAACCAATCCCCTCGAGAACGAAATCTGCTACCGGTGCGAAAAATTCGGCAAGGGATGCGAGCGAGGACAAGGGAAACCGTGTTTTTGATTTCTTTTGCTTCGCCTATGCGCCGTTGGCGCATACATCTCGCTTTTCGGGCTATCTCGCCTGCGGGCGGGGCCGCCCTTACGGCTCGCTACGCCCTCTTGCGCATCGGGTAGGAGGCTAGCCATTAGTTGGCCAGCCGTCCTCCCACACCACCGTGCGTACCGGCCGGTACACGGCGGTTCAAAGTACGGAGTTTGCAGCAGGTGGATTGAAACGCTCATATATACTT
>JAGACY010000352.1 GCA_017613855.1 Pseudomonadota bacterium | reverse complement strand
TATTTTCGACATTTGAGACATTCCAGTTTCCGATGGGCTGATCGAATGTTTCTGTATGACCAAACATCCTTCTCATATTTTTGACATTCGAGACATCCCAGTTTCCAATAGGCTGATTGAAGGATTTCGTGTTATAAAACATGAGTGATAAATCGGTGACATGACTCAGATCTGGGGCTTCGACGGGAACGGTTTTCAGATTTTGGCAATCTGCAGCAAAGGCAAACATGGTCTTCCATGAAATATCTCCCCAGCTGTCAATGGATTCCAATGCATCATCACTATCTTCCGTCCGTGCAAATACCTTATACTTATAGTCCTCATGTCTCTCATAGATCACTTTATAGCCGTCATTTCCTTTGGGTAAGTCACATTGAAAACCAGGGGAGGTCTTATCATCGTTGCACATCTCATCCAAATGACGTCTTGCACATAGAAACAACGCAGGGATGTCACCACGTATCGAAATCTGATGCTTTCCTGTGCCTGGTTTGTATGTACAGTTGTGATTACCTGTCAGCCCGATGAATTCATATTCTCCATCACTTTCACAGTCCAGATCATACAAAACAGAATCAAATATGCCTTTATTGACAGAAACGAGAATATTCACATCTCTGCCTTTTTTGTCTCTTGTTTCTATATCTGTTGTAATGGTATATTGAAATGGTTTCCTGTTCGAAAAGTCCTTGTGTTTTTTGCAGCTATTACATAAAAATATAACAAAAACAGCGGCAATTCCAATCAGTATATAATATTTCTTTTGAAATCCTGTTGACACGATAGCTCTCCTCTAATTTCGCAAATAGCTTAATCTCGTACGTGTGTTGGTTTGTCTTTTCATCGTCATTCAATGCGACCAGTAATAAATTGCCCTTGTATTTGTCCGTGTGCATCGCGTGCCGTGGGTTTCGGCGCTCCGAGGCAGATAACACAAGCGAGGGGGGATATCAAGGCTGTCGAGTTCTATTTTTAGGTCAATTCCTTCTGTCGCTCTTTCAGGGCTATAATCCTTTGGAAAATGCTATTTCCCTGGGGGGTCGCTGCGCTTCATCCCAGGCTGTACATTAATCGCCCTTACAGGGCTTAGACCAAGTAAACACCTAGTCTTTACAATCTTCACAAAGTTAAGTGATTTTAGAACTCGACAGGCATGCTCGCCATTCCCTCTCATCCGTGCTATGATGCAAAAATAGCAATGGGGCAAACCCACTTGCCGGTGCGCAAAACGGAGATGATGACATGACGGATTGGATCAAACTCAAGGAAACGAAGCTAAGAACAGGTGCTGTTTTAGAAGACTATCGCGATTTTGAAGAACGCAGGGCCTATTACGTCGACAAGACGTGGTTCATCCGCGAATTTCTGCAGGATCCTGCTCAGGTCGTCATGTACACGCGGCCGCGCCGTTTCGGCAAGACGCTCATGCTTTCGACCGTTCGTGCGTTCGTCGAAAAGGAGTACGACCGGGACGGAAATCTCGTCGACAAACGCCCCTTTTTCGTGGGCCGTAAAATCCTCGACGCAGAACCCGATATTCTGGAGCAGATGGGCAAATATCCAGTCATCTGGTATTCCCTCAAGGACTGCAACCAGGTAAATTTCGAGAGTTTTTCTTTATGGATGAAGGCCACGCTGGCACGGGCGGCACGTCGTCATGATTACCTGAGAAACAGCAAAAAATTGGGTGAGAATGAAATCAAGCTGTTTGAGGAGATTTTAAGCGAGTCTTTGCGGGTTGAAGAAGCTGCCAAGGCCTTTGTCAACCTTGCCGACTGGATTTACCGTGACACGGGCGTTAAACCGATCATCCTAATCGATGAGTACGACACGCCCCTGCAGTGGGCATACGAATACGGCTACTACGAGAAGGTGTTGCCCATCATGCGGTCGATGCTCGGGGCGGCGCTCAAGACAAACGGGAGTTTTCACAAGGCCCTGCTCACGGGATGCCTGCGCATTTCGAAGGAGTCGATTTTTACGGGGTTCAACAATCCCGTCGTGCACTCCATCTTGAACTATGAAAGAAGGGAGTATTTCGGCTTTACCCATGAAGAGGTACGCGAAATGCTCCATTATTATGAACTCGACGATGAATATTCAAATATCACACAATGGTATGACGGATATCAGTTTGGGGAGAATGACGTGTTCAACCCCTATTGTCTGGTTCTCTGTCTGAAAGCTATTCTGGATGAAAAATGCGGCATCCAAAAAGGATTACCGCCCTCATCGATTGGACCGTATCGCTGCTACTGGAGCAATTCCAGCGGCAACGCCATTATCAACGAATTGATTCGCAAGCATCCCGAGTATCGTAGCGACGTAGAAGCATTGCTCGCAGGCGAAACGGTTGAAAAACCAATTTATGAATTTATCACATACCGCGATTTGGATATCCTTCCAGATGTTATATGGACGTTCCTGCTCTATGCGGGTTATTTAAAATCAATAAGAACATATAAAGATGCACAGGAAAAAATACATGCTGAACTAAAAATTGTAAACCGTGAAGTCTGGGCTATATTTCCAGAGTTTATCTCACGCTTTTTAAGCGAAAATATTCGCAAAAACGACCTTCCCGCGTTTTATCAAGATTTATGGGGCTGCAAAGACGAGAAAGTCAAAACGTATATTAACAAACTTCTCGTATCGACAATCAGCTATTACGATCAGAAAGAATCATTTTATCACGGAATCATGACGGGGATTCTTTCGTGCATTGCCGACGTGGAAATCAAGTCGAATCGCGAGAGCGGCAACGGGCGGCCCGATATTATATTGCGCGATTATAATAATGCCCGCGCCATCGTCTTCGAGTTCAAGTATTCGGACAATCTCGCAGTGATGAAGCGCGATCTAGCCCTTGCCGTCCAACAAATCCACGACAAGGCCTACGGCGCGGAGTTGCTCGCCGAGGGATTTGAGCAGGTCGTCGGCGTGGCCATCGCGTTCTTTGCCAAACGCAGCATTGTACAGACGATGAATTTGGGGGAATAAAATGTCGGGCGCGCGTATCGCAGGTAGCGCGCCCACGGAGGCCGTATCGAGTCTTGTAGACGTTCCAATGGAACGTCTCAAGGCGAGATAGGCCGAAACCGAGCGTATCGACCGCAGGCCGATAGCGAGGTAGCGAGCCGTATGCGCCTTGGGCGCATAGGTGAGCCCCATTTAATACTTTACGCGCAGAGCAGGTCGCACGCCGACTTTTGCATCGCTGACGTCAAATCCATACTCGTGAATGCATCCGTCGAGGTTTTCTGCGACAATGCCGACGAGCACCGCGACGCTGCTGTCAAATCCGTCGTCTATTTCTTCGTCTTCGGAATCTTCGGCTTCGCGAACGACCCGCATGTCGTCAATATAGCCCGGCGTTCTGAGCCACCATCGGGCGGTGCATTGATCCGTTGCTTCACGTTTGCAGGGAGGGTAGGACGCATCTCCCAATTGATAATCCCAGATTGCGCCGTTCCAAGTCGAGTCATCCGAAAAGTTCCATGATGTCGCACCCTGTTTTATCGCATACTCAGTAACGACGGCCATTTCGTTTTCTGCGTGGAACGAAGAATAGGTTTGACCATAGGCATCGGATAGCGTGAGCAGAAATACTTTGTCGTCTGTTTCGTTGCCGCCGTGCGCTTCGTTGTTGTCTTCGTTGGTAAGATGTGACGTCAGAATTTCGGCCTTTTCGCGTTCGTCGAATGCGGCGTTGACAAAATCACCGTTGAGCCACGCGCGAATCTCGCTGTTCTCCCACGTGATTCCCATCCTTTTGCTGTGATACGGCTTTGCATCCAGAATATAAGCCGACAAGAGCAGAATGGAGCGCTTTTCTTTGTCGATATCGAGCACTTTCCACGAAATCGGGGCAGGCGCATCGCTGGATTGTGGGTAATTGCCAAAGTTTATCACATCGCCGATATGCAGACATGTCTGATGAAAATAGGCACCGTCGCATTGTGCAGCTGCAGCCGCATTTTCGGGCTGTGACGGGGTATTTGCGCTTTTACAGCCGGTCGCCGTACACAGCAAAATCATCATCGTAAAAAGAATGCTGCAGGCGCAATTTCTATTCGTTTGCATAGAATGATTCCTTTTTCAGACGAGTGGACAGGCTCATCGCCACTTATGTCATAGCATAACGCACAAATACACGGATGGCAAAGGAAGCTGTGGCGATGGTGTATTGCGCCGAGACCGCATTCGCCATAAAAAGCATTCGCAAAAAGCAATTTGTCGGATTATGCTGTAATTGCGAGGATTTGGGGAACGATGTAAGGAGCGCGTGTGGAACCATTCGATTTAAAAACGGGCCGTCATCTGGTGATGATTGCGGCGATCGATGAAGCCGGCGGTATTGGCAGAGATGGCCGGATCCCTTGGGATTGTCCCGAAGATCGGGCGTTTTTCAAAGCGCAGACGATGGGATATCCGATCGTTGTGGGGCGCAGAACATTCGAATCGTGGGGCGGCAGGCCATTGCCAGGGCGTCCGTGTGGTGTGTGGACACGACATCCGGAACAGTTCGACAGGCATTGTTTTGATTGGCCATTCTTTGCTTCGGCGGATGATGCTGCGCTTGTCGAATGGGGATTTGCGCAAAGCGATATCGTTTATGTATGCGGCGGAAAGACGCTTTATGAACTTTTGTGGTCAAAGCTGACCGATTTAATCATCACGCAAATTCCCGGCGATTATGACTGTGATGTTCGGCTGGATTTGTATGATGGCGGATTTGCCTGCGTTGGCCGTGCACAGGGAAAATCGTGCACTTTTTCACACTTTGCTCTTGCTTTCGCTCAATAAATTATTATTATACTAAATCGAATTTTTAGAGCGTTTAGTGAAATTAAATTCGGTCGCAAAGCTCTAAAGGTTTGACGCATTGCGTTAAAACTTGTTCGCATTTTTTAATAAGTTTTTTGATTCTTGAGGTGTTTTATGCGAAAAGTGATGCTGGTTGCGCTATTTTCTTCATTGGTTGTCTCATGCAACGAATCCAGCCAATATGATGGCAGCAAAAGGGGAGATGGGCATGGACTGGCGCAGAGCCAGTCGTCTCTGACCTGCCTTTCGTTCACGGATTCGGCGATTGAAGCGTATGCCAAATCCAACTGGGATGGGAATAACGATGGTTGTGTGAGCAAGGAGGAGGCTGCTGCAGTGACCAGTATTCCTGCCAATGCATTTGCAGGGAATACGAGCATTACGTCGCTTGACGATCTCAAGCAGCTGCCCAATCTGACGTCGATTGGCGACAATGCATTTGCTGGCTGCACCAATTTGAAGAACGCGAATCTGAGCACGGTGACTTC
>JAGACY010000351.1 GCA_017613855.1 Pseudomonadota bacterium | reverse complement strand
ACATACATATAACCTTCGTCAGCACCGATGGCGCGGGCGCAGATCATCATACCTTCGATGACGCGATGCGGATCGCCTTCCAACAGGGCACGATCCATGAATGCACCGGGATCGCCTTCGTCAGCATTGCAGATGACGTATTTCTTGGGGCCATTTTCGGCGAGGCAAGCGAGCCATTTGCGGCCGGTGGGGAAACCGCCGCCGCCGCGGCCGCGAAGACCGGATGCGAGCACGAGTTCGCAGATTTCTTTGGGTGCCATTTCGAGATAGGCGCGGCGTGCCTGAACATAACCACCATGGGCAATGTATTCTTCGATGCACAGAGGCTCGATTTCACCGCATTCGCCGATAACTTTGCGGACCTGGTGTTTATAGAAAGGAATGTCTTCCTGTTTGGAAAGGCGTGCGCCGGTAACAGGATCTTTATAGAGAAGGCGTTCAACCACTTTGTGATTGATGAGGGTTTCGCTGATGATCTCATCGACATCGTCTGCTTTGACGTGTGTGTAGAGGATGCCGTCGGGTTCGATGGTGACCAATGGTCCCTGCTGGCAGAAGCCTTTGCAGCCCGAACCAAATGTATAAACGGTCTGAACACCAGCGGTGATGGGCATATCTTCGCTGATTTCGACGACGACGTTCAGTTTCGCTGCCTTGCATTTTTCGGTAAAGGCGTTGAGCACTTCCTGGCTGCCATTGGCAATGCAGCCGGTATCTAAACATACGACGACGCGGCGATCGATTTTAGCGGCCTGTGTACGATAGGCCTCGGCGATCATCTCAAGGGTTTTGGCTTTATCTGTCATGAGTCACTCCTGTTAATCGTCAATGCTTTTGATGAATTCCACTGCCGTTTTGGGTGTGGACTGACCATGGACTTTGTCACCAACGAAAACGACGGGGGCAAGACCGCATGCACCAAGGCAATACACTGTCTCGATCGAGAATTTGCCGTCTTTTGTCGTCTTCTCGCCATCCTTGAGACCGAGCTCATCGCGGATAGCTTTCATCACGCCCATCGAACCCTTGACGTGGCATGCTGTACCATCGCAGCAGCGAATGACGTGCTTGCCTTTGCGCTCGAGCGAAAAATAGGCATAGAATGTGGCGACGCCATAAACCTTGGCCGGCGAAACGCCGAGACCTTCGGCCACGAGCATCATGACATCTTCAGGCAGATAATTGAACTCATCCTGTGCCGCCTCAAGCACTGGAACGAGTTTTTCCGGGCTGCGACCGACGCGATCGATGATGGCATTGACGCGTGCGGCGGTATCCATGTTTTCCTGCATTTCCTTCTCCTTTTGCAGTACGTTATTCGCAGATTCTGCGAGCCTCTCTATAAATGATTCAGATAATTGCGGCGTTTCGGTAACCGATTTCTGTCAAAAACCGGGCAGAAAAAAAGCCTTCTCCCCTTATCAGGTTGAAAGCTCTTCGTGTTCGTTGCATTCGGTCAAAAAACAGTTATTTGGCGACATGCAGCTGATATGTGAACACGTATTCGGCACTGACCGATTCCCCACTTATTATCCGCAAAACCCATCCAAATTGCCCATCGAAATCTTTCTTTAGGCGGGCGCTTTGCTATCTGATTTGCGCCTTAAAGTCAAGATGATATGGCGGATTTTTAGGGTGTTTTTGGGGCGCGGGCTTGCTCGCCGTAGAGACGTGTCACGACACGTCTCTACCGGTTCGCTATGCCCTGCGTTTCGGCCTATCGCCTGCGGCAATACGGCCTCAAACCGCCCGTCTATCTGCGATACGCCGGGCGGCACTGCGCGCTTTTACGTTGTACATCTACAATGCATTATGCTAAATCGTATGATAATCAACGTAATTTGCGTTGAGAGATGGACAAAACCGGGCGTTCCATGCAATGTCCGTTTATAACACACTGAACTATTTATCATTTAGCTCTGTTTAACGAACGTGGAGATTTTAAATTTAGCTTGAAGCCTGGAGCCAGGAGAAGGAATTCATCACTCAAAGCTCAAAGCTCTAAGCAATGAAAAGAAGAAACCTTAAAAAAGAAAACATATCCACGGTGGTTAAACAGAGCCTGTCGTTTTATCGGGAGTACAAATATGAGCAAATATATAAAATTTACAATTGCATTGGCAGCACTTGCCTCTGTTTGGGGATGTGATTCATCCGAAGATACGAATGCATCAAATTCATCCGAAGATACGAATGCATTAAAATTGATGTGTGAAACCCAAATTCAGGATAAGTCCGTTTGCGAAAACATCGCATCCGTATACCAGATACTTTGTTATGAAAAACTGGGAACAGACGACAATGCAATTCAAAAATGCAGCAATGCCATCGATGAATTCAGTCTGGCATGCATCACAAGCGGCGGTTCTTTTATAAACGGTGAGAACAAATACCAGTGTGAATGCAATGGTATCAAATGCCGCGAAGGTAGCATCTGCGACAACACGCCAACGCACGCATGTATGGTTGAGCTAACTTGCGTAGAAAATACCGAAATTTGCAAAAATACATGGTCAGAAAAGGGTATCGTCGGTGAAATGTACATTTGCCAACAGGGAAATTATATCAAAAGTTCAAGCTGCGGTGAATCATCATGCACATTCAAAAATGATGCACTCAATGAAGGCACCGATGAAGATCCGGGTATATGCGGAAAATGTATCAACACCCTGGGAACCCAATCGCTCTGTATCAACGATCCGGAACGCCATGTCGGCATGACCCAAATATGCAGAAACGGCAATTATGATTTTACAGACTGCCCGAATCTCGCATCATGTTCCATGACAGATGAGATTGAAAGTATATGTGGGGAATGTAAAAATGATGATATTCAATGCGCAGGAGAAACAGAATATCAAGTGTGTGATAACGGCAAATGGAAAGATGCGGTTTCCTGCCCGGGCAAAGCAACATGTTCGGATAATAAATGCAATGACGCAGATTTAACCGCATGTACAGGTGCAGACGGAGACATGATTTGTCAAAATGGAAAAGAACTGGAATGCATTCAGGGCAAGTATACATCCGGAACATCCTGTGAAAATTCCGATGGATGCAAGGATGATAAGACCTGTGGAACGTGTAAAGCCACTGACAGCAAGTGCAATAATAAACCAAATGTTTCCGAAGGAAGTCTTCTGCTCAAATGTGAGAATTATGATTGGAGTGCAACCACAACTGAATCGGACTACAGCTGTAAAAATGCTGCAGAAGTTGGTGAATGTACAAACGGATTCTACAAATATTCCCAGACAGATGGCAACAAACAGAAAACGGCTGATATACAAATTTGCATGAACGGTCTTTGGCCAAAAGATATAGCCAGCTGGCCATATAACCCGAACAACGATTCACTGTATAATCATGTCGCCAATTGTACAAACGATACGCTCACATTATACTCAAACTATAATAACCACTACGTACTATATCTAAAAGAAAGCAATGGATGCAGCAACATTAATTCCGACACAGTCCAGGGACTATCTGAAGATTCAGGCTATATTATCCATGGTGTAAATAATTCACATTACAGCATAGAGGCGTTTATTAAAGCATTTTACAATGCAGACTCAAAGGCCCCCTGGTTCTACAGCCAATCATCCAATCAATATTTATGGTTTAACTGTTCCAAAACCTGGTGTGGCCCTGTAACCCTTTGCATTGACACGCTAGTATCCAATGATTCTAACACAGATAATATACATTCAAAAACCTATCTTGTGGAATTCAATCAAAGTGCGACTTCAAATATCAAATTCACCTCATCCGATTTGCCATGTAACTCCAATAAAACGGATATTACAGGTAATTGCACACAATATGCGATCGATATGACGCATCGATATCATACGGATACTGAGCTTTCAAAACAGGAACTATCGTTCGATATTTGCAAACTCGGTTATAAGCGCAGTGTCAGCTGTAAAAATAGCGGCGACAATTACAGCTGTATCATCAAGCCACAGCAAAAGGCAATCACAACGGATGAGGGGGCCGGTTTTACAGACACTACATCACCCCATATATGTATTGATTTCTACGATTCAAATTTTGGACATACTGCATATCGATTTGCCAATACAAGTCCCAACAATCAGGACACATTCACATTGACAGAAACCATAACGAATCCATCCGCCAAATATATGATCAAGTGCCCATCCAATCTCTGCAACGAAAATTGGTCGGACTGCATGTGCCTGGATAGTAAAGGCAATTCCTGCAAATGCAACGAATCCTTGAGTGGCTGTGAGGAGTGATCATCATCCATTCTCCAATCTCTCAATCAACACTTATTGCCCACTGTCAAGACACGCCCTGTGTATATGCAGCACATGAAACGATTATCACTTATTATTGCAATTATCACTGCATTGCTTATACCATTGACCGCACTGGCACAGGATGAATCATCCGAAAAGAGTACATCCCCGGATCGAGAACGGGTTTCTTATTCCATTGAGCAGATAATGCTCAATAACGAAGCCTTAGAAGCCATACAGACTGGCAACTACTCCAGGGCTGAACATCTTTATAATGCCATACTTAGCATTCAAGAAAACAATTTTACATGGTTAGAACTAGGTCAAACTTATGCCAGGCTGAATAAATGTATAGAAGCTTACGATGCATATCATCATGTTGCTACAGCACCAATTCTGGACGATGAAAATTCTACACCTGAAATCATCAATGAGGCCACACAAAAAGCGCTTGTAAATCTGGATGCACAATGCTCTGCAAAAGCGATATTTTATTGTGATCCAGAAGATACAATATTAAGTATTGATGGTGGTAAAGCGCTTAATTGCAGTAAAAAACAAATACCATTGGTTCCTGGCATGCATACTGTTTATGCACAAACCAGCTACAGTTTTGATACCAAAGTATTTGAACTACAGTCCAATCAGACAACAGATATTAAAATTCGGGTCGTCGACTATTCCATTTGTAATGGATATGTTGATGTGTCGCAATTCCCCGATTACTATATTAAGCGGACATTTGCAATTGCTGGTTGGAGTTTATTAGGTAGTGGTGTTGCTTTGACATCAATCGGAACAGGATTATTGTTTGCGGATGATATTAACGGTAATAAGGCTAACAATAAAATTGCTGCCGCTCCTATGATTACCCCAGGCAGTGCAGCTATCATGGCTGGTATAGGTTTGCTCATTGCCAATGGTGTCAATTACTCACCACTTCCGGTAGACTACAATAATCCGAACCTCTACGACGACTGTGACTGTAATTGTGAATATAAAGGCTATTACATTATTGCAGATCAATACAAAAAATGGGGATGGGGACTGTTTGGAAGTGGTCTGGGACTGGTAGCCATCGGAACAGGCTTATATTTTGCTGATGATATGAGTGGCAACAAAGATAATAACAAAATTGCTATGGCTTCACTGGTCTCTTTAGGTGGTGCAGCTGTAATCACCGGAATTAGCCTGCTCTTAGTCAATTCGATAAAATTCTCTGGTTTATACAGTTTGCAGTATTTCCCGGAATTTTTTGTCTCGCCACAAATGATAGGATTGGGAATCAGCGACTGGTTTTAATTTAGTAGCGATTTGCTTTGGTGACAGGGGCATGCATCCGGCTTACCCTATATCAGCACAAATATGCCTATCCGCATTATTCTTAGATACAACACCGACTAGCAAATCGCAGCGTACGGTCTGCACGCCGCGATTGCCGATACGCCGAGGCCCGACCTATAAAAAAACGCCGTCCCCTCATGGAAACGGCGCTTTTAATCACTCTCTAATGAAATTCTACTTGATATTAATACCACTGACGTGGAGGTCTTTGAGCCATACATTACCTGTATGATCTGCATCCGTGTTCACGAAGCGGATGTTCGGTATCTCTAAACCCTTAATCGAGAAAACGATCTCACCGGTATTAACCAAATGCCATGGTTGAGGCCCCGGTGTAATGTCGGCGACTTTCGAAATAAGCGTATCGCCATCATAAAGCATGATTGCCATCTTCTCAATGGAATTTGCATTTACACGCCCGACATCAATTGCAATTGAAACATAATCATAATCTTCGATAGGCTGAACCCCCTCCTCTTTAAAACTAGACGAATTAATTGCTAAAATATTGTATCGCAAATACTTCGTTAAGTTCGGCAGATTCTTGGTGGCTTTTGTCCAAGATCCAAAGTTATAAGCCATCTTCCCTGTGGAAGAATCATATTTATAGTTGAGGTTACCACCGAGAGAGAAGCCTTCGCGAGCAAAACGCAGGCTATCAAAAACATTCTCACCATTTTCGTTAGTACTATTAATGGTTTTTGCGTTTAATGTTTTGTCCATGACAACTTCCAGCAAGACCTCGGATTCTTCATACTTTTTGCAATCGCTGCTCAAAGCACACACCGCAGAACACGTATTGGTGCCGATCCACAATTCTTTTGCTGTCGAGAATATGGCTTTCTGGAAGGATGCATCGACATAAGCGCACGAAACCGGCGTGTATTCGTTGAGAGAGATATCACAAACTTCGCCGTCATCCATCACGCTGTTGTCGCAGGTTTCGGGAATGACTTCGCATGAAGCATCATTATCGATGACACATCCCGTGGCCGCACATACCAACGTTGTTTGTGCAGAACCTTCGGCACAAACGGCAGCTGCACCTTCGGCAAACGCATCACCGTCGCAGGTTTCGCCTTCGTCCACAACGCCATTGCCGCACAGCGGGGCACAATCGGTCGAAACGATCTTGCATTCTGAATCGCAGGCAAGTGCCCCCGAAGCAGCCTCACCAATCATATCGGAACAAGTGACGGTGCCAAAATCAGTATCATCGCATTCTTCGTCGCCATCGATAGTACCATTGCCGCAGAGAGGAGCACAGTCATCCTGAACGAGTTTACATTCGCTACTGCAGCTAGGCGTACCCGAAGCGGGAACCCCCAGCAAATCTGAGCATGTGGCATTATTCAAATTGGTGTTATCGCATTCTTCACCGGCATCGATATTGCCGTTGCCGCAAACGGGAACGCATGCTGTCGTCACAAAATGACAGGTATCATCGCAGGTCAAATCGCCCGTTGCGTCAACGCCCAATGCAGCCGAGCATGTCTTTCCATTTAGGTTGCTGCCATCACAATCCTCGCCTTCATCGATGGTGCCATTGCCGCATTTGACAACTTCTGCACAAGCATCTGTAACAAACGTGCATGTATCGCTGCAAGTCAAAGGCCCTGCAGTATTGGCATCCAAATCGGCGCAGGTCTTGGTGATTTCTGCATCGCCATCGCAATCTTCTTCATTATTGATGATACCATCACCGCAGTAGGGCAATTTAACACAAGCACCTGAATCAATCGTGCATGTGCTGCTGCAAGTCAGCTCACCACTCGCAGCGATAGCAGGCACATTGAGAATGCTGGCACATGTTTTTTCGTTGAAGTTATCAGTATCGCATTCTTCGCCTTCATCGAGCACGCCGTCATTGCAAGCAGCCTTGCAGGATGCTTCCTTATCGATGGTGCAATTGTCGCGGCATGTAAACGAAGTCTCGCTCACGCGCTTGTAACCTTCATCGCAAACCGCAACGCCATCGGCGAGTGCAGTACCATCGCATTCTTCGCCTTCATCGATAGTTCCATTCGGGCAAGTCTCAGGAGCAGGGGCTTCTTCGCAGGCACTGCTGTCAATTTTACATTCGGTGCATTTGAGTTCACCGGTTGCACCTGTTCCCTTGTAATCGACACACGTTTTGCCGCCGAAATCCTCACCCTCACATTCATCTTCCCCATTGATGGTGCCATCGCCGCAAACGGGGGCGGCCACACATGCCGAGGAAACGATCTTGCAGGTATCATCGCATGTCAATTCGCCAGTAGCGCCTTCACCAGCATAATCGGCACAAGTCTTCGTGATCGTGTCATCACCATCGCATTCTTCGTCTTCGTCCAACTCACCGTTGCCGCATGTCTCGGGAACCGGAGCAGCCTCACAAGCCGAATAATCGAGCTGACAAGCCTCACTGCATGTCACTTCGCCGGTTGCACCTTCGCCTTTTTCATCGGCACAGGATACCGTCTCGGGAATCAGCTCACCATCGCAGGCTTCACCTTCATCCAGATCGCCATTGCCACATGTCTCGGGGATCGGAGCAGCTTCACATGCGGAATAGTCGAGCTGACAACCCAAACATGATACTGTTCCTGTCGCACCTTCACCTTTTACATCGACGCAGGAGACCGATTCGGGAATCAAATCACCATCGCAGGCTTCGCCATCATCCAAAGTACCATTGCCACAAGTCGCAACAACAGGCTCAGCCATACAAGATCCCTGCATCAGTTTACAGTCTGAAGTACAGCCTGGCGTACCGGATACCCAATTCTGACTGGGGTCATAAGCGCTGCATGAGACGTTCACAGTCACATCGCATTGCTCTCCGGCTTCAATAATGCCATTGCCGCATGTCGCCGTGCCTGGTGTTGTGGCTGCCACACACGTTCCCTGCGTCAGCTTACAATCCGATGAACATCCGGGCGTACCGGATGCCCAAACTTGTTTTGAATCATAATAATCACACGTTACGCGCACAGTCGTATCACATTGCTCGCCAGCCTCTATCACGCCATTGCCGCAAATTGACTCAACTTTGCCTTCCCATTCGACAGTGTCGTTACAACCAGCCAGAGACAGTGCCGCCAAAGTGCACAGAATAAAACAGTTTCTCTTCATTCCTTACCTCTTTCACTGCATAAAACGCCTTGTTTTATGCCTAAATCGTTATTTTCGCGTTCAAATAACGAACGTTCCACCTCGCGCTAAAATAACCATTTTCGCTTCAAAGATAAAGACATTATTGTACATGAAATAACTTTATTTGAGCCCCAAAACCTCATATGCATAAAACAAAATATATAAAACTAAAAACATGTCAGACAATACAAGTCATTCCACATTACGATACACATCACTTTGTTCAATTATTTATTAATTATAAATATTGTATATGAGGGGGCAGCCGCCCCCTACGGCGCTATTT
>JAGACY010000350.1 GCA_017613855.1 Pseudomonadota bacterium | reverse complement strand
CTTCTCGCATCTCGAGGTATCTGCTCGCAGATCCTCTTATTTTAGGCTCGCACTTCTGCTTTTATTCTCTCTCTTCTTCGATTTTCAAATTTGCCCCGAGGTCTCTCTCAACCCCGTTGGCGAGGCGGGCTTATACGCGCATTGGAGGACGGTGTCAAATAAAAAATGCATTTTTTTTGCGTAACTATCTGCCCAACGAAAAACCGATCTTTAAGGCATACTAAGCATTCATCATTTTTAATTATTAATTGTTAATTATTTCCGCATTTCACATTGCGAAACACGCCCTCTCTATGGCATGATTCCCAGTATGGCATAGCAGAGCCATCGTTACTTCATCAGGAGTTCCAATGAAAGATGTCATTATCATAGGTGCAGGCGTTATCGGGTGTTCTATTGCACGCGAGCTGTCAAAATATAACCTGAATGTCTGCGTACTCGAAGCATCAGAAGATGTCTGCGCAGGAACATCCAAAGCCAATTCGGGCATTGTTCATGCGGGATTTGATGCGCCAACCGGTTCAAGCAAAGCACGTTTCAATGTCATGGGAAGCCGCATGATGCCTACAATTGCCAAAGACCTGGATGTTCCCTTTAAAAGAAACGGAGCACTTGTCGTCTGCATCGATGCCTCTCAGCGCCGGCAATTGGATGACCTCCTTGAACGCGGTAAAAACAATGGCGTCGAGAATCTCCGCATTCTCGAACAGGATGAGCTCAGAGCATTGGAACCCAACATTTCTTCCAATGCCATCGCCGCTTTATATGCACCCGACAGCGGCATTATCTGCCCCTTTAAGCTGACCATCGCCATGGCAGAGAATGCCTTTACCAACGGCGTCGAATTCATTTTTGATACACCAGTCCTGGATATCGTTCGTCAGCCGGATGGCACGTTTACCCTCAAAACACCTAAAGAAGAATTCACTGCACGATGCGTGGTCAATGCCGCAGGTGTACATTCTGCCGAAATGCACAACAAAGTCAGTGCACAAAAACTTCATATTACACCGCGCCGCGGTGAATACTGCCTACTCGACAAATCCGCAGGAAAACACGTTCACTGTACAATATTTCAACAACCCACCCGAATGGGAAAAGGCATCCTCGTCACCCCGACGGTTCATGGCAATCTCTTAATTGGCCCAACCGCTGAAGATATTGACGATCCCGAATCCACAACAACGACGCGGGCAGGGCTCGAAAAAGTCATGACCGGATCGGGAATGGCAGTTTCAAATATTCCGCTCAGGCAAGTTATTACCTCATTTTCGGGGCTGCGCGCACACGAAGACGGTCATGATTTCATCATTGGCGAACCAGTGGATGTTCCCAATTTTATTGACTGTGCGGGCATCGAATCCCCGGGATTGTCGGCTGCACCTGCCATTGGCGTTCATGTGGCAGAGCTCATTGCCAACAAGTTCAGCCCCCGAAAAAAAGAGAACTGGATCGGCACGCGAAAAGACATCATAGCCACTGCAGAACTCACACCCGAGGAACACAACGAACTCATCAAAAAGAATCCTGCCTATGGCACCATCATTTGCCGTTGTGAGTCTATTACGGAAGGCGAGATTCTGGATGCCATACATCGCCCGCTGGGGGCAAGGTCTTTGGATGGCGTCAAACGCAGGACGCGAGCCGGAATGGGACGCTGCCAGTCGGGATTCTGCATGCACCGCGTCATGGCCATTCTGCACCGCGAACTCGGCATTCCGATGGAAGAAATCACCAAATCCGGCGGCAAAAGCCAGATTGTCTTCGAGGATATGCAGAAATAAAGAGCTGCCGTTTTTCCAATATACAAAACGCGGCGTATCCCGCAGGGATAGCCGCGTGCGCAATGCGTATTTCGCCATCAGCGAAATAGCAGCGCGCCTAAATATATTTCACATCCATAATCGTCACATGGCGCACATCTTTGGGCGTCTTAATGGTGACATTCTCATCGATGGCCTTGCCGAGAAGTGCCTGCCCAACCGGCGACTGATAGCTGATATGGACGTCGTCCAGCGTGTCAAGCGGGCCAACAATCTGATAGGTGACCTCGTCGTCCAAATCTTCGTCGTACAGCGTCACGGTCGCTCCAAAAAAGACGCGTTCCCCGCGAGGAAGCTTGGGATCAATGACCTGCATCTCCGCGAAATTCTTGTTCAGAAACCGCATTCTGCGGTCAATTTCGCGCAGACGGCGTTTGCCATAAATATATTCGGCATTTTCGCTGCGGTCACCCTGTGCCGCGGCTTCGGCAACCTCATTGACCACTTTGGGACGCTCCACCGATTTGAGATATTCAAATTCATCCTTGAGCGCCTTAAACCCGTCGGTTGTAATGTACATGACCATATTTGTTTTTCCTTAAAATCACACAGCCACTCGGGCTTACTGAATTAATCAAGCCCACAGAGTTTATCATTTACAAACGAATTTGTTTAGCCCTGACGACATCATTGAGTGCGCAATTCGCAATGCGCAATGCGCAATTGAACCAGCATCCCAAAGGCAGAACCTAAAAATATGATTTTTCATATACTTTAGGAATTACATTGAGGATCCCCTAATCATTCCGCATTCCGCATTCCGCATTCCGCATTAACAAAAATTCCCGACTTTCTTTGGATAACCGCCCGGAGCAATATAAAAAAGCCCCTGGTCAGTAATTCGCAATGTCGGAATCACGGGGAGAGCCATAAAACTGAGTGCAGCCATAGGCCTGGGCAAGGTCACCCCCAAACTGTGAATGCAAAATGCATCGAGTGCCTTTTCCAGGGCAATGACATTTTCGGCAGTATCATCGCTCATGAGCCCCGCCACCGGCAATGGAAGTGTCGCCGTTTGATCGCCCAAAACAGCGGCCTGCCCGCCCTGCATGTCGCGGATCATCGCAGCACATCTCAGAATATCATCATCATTCATCCCGACGACGACAAGATTGTGTGAATCGTGCCCAACCGACGACCCCATGGCACCGCGCTGAATACCAAATCCGCGCACGAAGGCCACGCCAAAAGCGCCGCTCCCGCGATGACGCTCAAACACGCATACTTTGGCTATATCCTGTGAGGCATCAGCAACGACGTTCCCCGATTCGACTTTCGGCTCAAAAAAGACTTCATGGGTCAATATCTGCCCGGGAACAATCTCAATCGCACGTGCACGTTTGCCTTCTGCTTTTACAGAAATATCCGATGGCAGCGAAACATGCATCATAGGCCGCAATTTTACAGACGGCCGATTTCCCTGATCGACGAGACTGCCATCCCTGAAAACGACTTTCCCTTCGTGAAAGACCATATCCGGCTCAAATCGTTCCAAATCGGGCGAAATTACGAGATTGGCAAGCGCCCCCGGGAAAATTGCTCCCATTCGATCAGACAAACCGAAGTAATTGGCGGGGCTCAAGGTCGCCATTTGAATGGCTGTTATCGCCGGAATACCGCCGGCAACGGCGCGCTTAAGCAAGTGATTGATATGCCCGCGCGACAGCAAATCGGTCGGATCGAGGTCATCCGAAGCAAACATCAATCGACCTGCATTATGTACATTGATCAGAGGCATCAGTTCATCGAGATTCTTTTCGCTCGAACCTTCGCGAATCATCACCACCATGCCACGCCGCAATTTTTCCCGGGCCTCGTCGATCTGGGTCGATTCATGATCCGACTGAATGCCCATATAAATATAGGCATTGAGGGGTTTTCCGCCGAGCATTGGTGCATGGCCGTCCACGACAAGCCCGCGCTCCCGATAATCCCGGACCTTTTCATTCACCAGCTCATCCCCCATTAGAACACCGGGCGCATTCATCATCTCGCCCAATCCGACAACTTTCGGATCTTCAGCAATCATGCGGAGTTTATCGGGTCCAAGCGCCGACGGAGCCGTTTCGATCGATGCATCCGCAAGCGTCGGCACACACGAAGGCGCAACAAAATAAACATCGATAAAGCCATTATCCCTGGCCGAATCCATCTGATAAGCAATGCCATCGAGCGCAGCCACATTGCCGATTTCATGCGGATCTGTGATGACAGCCGCTGTCCCGAAACGTGCCATCAATCGCGCCGCCTCGGGAATTGTCAGTTTCGTACTCTCCAGATGAATATGCGCATCTATCAGCCCAGGATAGACATATCTTCCAGCAACATCCACGACCTCATCGCCATCATAGCCTTGCCCCACGCCGATGATTTCATTTCCCGAAATGGCAATTTCAACATCCTGTTCAATTTCACCGCTCAAAACGTTGACCAGCCGGCAATGCTTCAAAACCAAATCAGCATGTTTTTCACCCAGTGCCTGAGCCAGATGTAATTTTTTCATAACGCCTCCCTGTCGAACCAAAAGCCGCGCTATGTTATCGCATTTTTTTTTCTTTTGCCATGCCTATGCGCCTTCGGCGCATACGGCAAGGCAACGCGGCTATCGGCGACAAGGGGGCAAGCCCCCTTGTCTGTTGCCGATACGCCGCGTTAACCATATTATCGGCGGCAATAACAAAACCTGTCGGATGCAGCCTATCCCCAAAGAAGCCTGTGCGTATTGGCGAACACCGCGCAGCGGCAGCCGCCAATAGCACAGGCAAAGCGGCGTACCGCGCAGCGGTAGCAGCTTTGGCGAACCGCATGCGCCGAAGGCGCAAAGGCGAGTGATAAAAGGATTGAAAAAAACATAGGTTCGTTCAAAATAATCAGCGGATAAAGTTCTCTTTATTCTATTCAAAACCCAACCGACATCCCCTGATTGCGATGCAAACGCTCCAGTACAACAATATCCCAAATGTGAATTTTTCCAATGCATCGCGCGAAGAAGCTCCCAAAAAGGCGCACGCATCTGCGCAGCAAAGCGAACCGAAACCGCAGGGAGCTGTCATCACACCACCATCCTTGAGCGATCGCTATTGCTTTAAACAAATCATCGGGCGAGGAACACAGGGGACTGTCTATCGTGCAAAACGCTTAAAAGACGGCACAGATGTGGCTATTAAGCAGCTGAATGTCCATTCCGTAAAAACCTGGAAGGAGTACGAGCTCTTTCATCGTGAAGCGTCCGTGCTCGAGTCGCTGGATATTCGAGGTATTGCCCGGTTTTACGAAGCGATCGACTGTCTCGAAGACGAGCCGCCGTGTTCCTATATTGTACAGGAATGGATAAAGGGTAAATCGGTACAGCAAATGCTGAATGAAGGCCATCGTTTTACGATGACTGAAGTCTACGACATCCTTATTCAGACGCTTGAAATTCTCAAAAAGCTGCATCGCCACGAACCGCCGATCATTCATCGGGACATCAAGCCATCGAATCTGATGCTGACGCCATCGGAAACGAATTCCTCCTATCGGGTGACGCTCATCGATTTTGGTGCGGTGGCCAACCCGCAGGTACAAGGGGGAGGTTCGACAATGGCGGGCACGTACGGATACATGCCGCCCGAACAGCTCATGGGCGCACCGACGCCGGCATGTGATATATATGCGCTGGCAGCGGTAGGGGTACAGCTGTTTACCGGGATTGCTCCGACAAATCTGCCGACGAAGGATTTTACACTCATTTTCGAGCCGGAGATGCAGAGCAAACCGCACGAACTTGTCTCATTGCTGCGTCAAATGCTCAATCCCAAAGCCGAAGACAGGCTCACGGATATCCAGGCCATCATCGATCGTCTGGAGCAATTCAAAATCGGCAATTACAAAATTGTCACAAAGAATACACATACGCTTGGCATAGAATACGAAGACAAGCTTCACGAGCTCACCTCTGTCTTCGACCCGGGAGCCATAGAACTCTGGAAAGACCTCCCCGATGCATCACCGAGAATTGTCCCATTTGCGTATCAGCAACAACTGAATAACGAAACAGGATCGATTCCTGCTGAACTCAGGCAACAAATTATCAAACGGAATTGGTCTGTTCTATTTCAAAATTATATCCGACCTGCATGTACCTGGATAATCATATTCATTTTGTGCTTCTTAATGCTACAGTTTTGTGGTTGGACACAAAGCATTGCTTTAATTTTTTGGGGCATAATATTCTCACTTCTTTTTTCATTTATTATATTCTGTTGTTT
>JAGACY010000349.1 GCA_017613855.1 Pseudomonadota bacterium | reverse complement strand
GGGCCATCACCGGCAGGCATATAAATGCGAAGTGTACGCGACTTTAATCCCTGCGGGCTTTTAAAATTATGATATCGCTCGAGGTGAGGTTTATTAGGTTTTACGATATAGGATATTTCACCATCCTCGGTATATCCATAGTTCAACGCCCAGGGATCTGCCTGATATTTCTTGCTTTCATCTGCTTCATTGGCATTATAATATTTATAATAATTCTTATTATTCAAATCTGCAGGCATGGGGACTTCTGCATACCAGATGTCGCCATTGTTTGTCATTGCTGTGCTGCTGGTATTCCAGTCGTTGAAGTCGCCAACGACTTTCCAGTCGCCGCCTTCATACCAATGCATAAAGATGACAGTATTATCGTCCGTAATGACAGGGAAACCGCCATTATAGGCGATGGCATTAAACGCATCATCACTCGAAACCGATCCGGCAATGCGTGCACGCGCCCAGTCTTCGGCTGTTTTCAAATCTCCCGGAGCCGGCGGATCAACTGTCGAGGCAATGCAGCCATAGGAATTTGTTTCGGCCGAGGTCACACCACAGATTTTGCTCTCTTTTGCACAATCATACGATTCAGGATTGCCGTCTTTGCAATACTCGACGATATTGCCGTTGCAGCGCCCTGTTTCGGGCACATCTCCGCAGGCACTGCCGCCCGGGTTATCCATACAGCCAAAAGAATGCGTTTCGGCTGAGGTTTCACCGCATATCTTGCCTTCCTGTGAACAATCGTAAGACTCCGGATTGCCATCTTTACAATATTTCACGACAGCACCATCGCACACGCCGGTATCGGGAATATCCCCGCAACCGCCGCCCGAGGGATTGCCGCCCTGCTTATCGACACAGCCATCCCACGAATGCGTGTCATCCGACTGTGTGGCGCAGGTCTTGTTCTCCTGCGAACAATCATACGACTTGAGTTCGCCATTTTCGCAGTACTGAACGACATCGCCATTGCATCGGCCTGAGTCGGGAATATCACCGCATCCCTGGGTATTCTGGCCGCCGTTTTGACCGCCATCCTGACCGCCGTTCTGACCTCCATTCTGACCGCCGTCCTGCCCCGGATTATCTTCATTCCACGCATTATCAAGCGGACTTTGATGCCCTCTTTCATCGCATCCAGCCGATGCCAGAACCAACGTACACAAAACAGCACAATACCCGACGGTCTTAAACATTCCAGCCATTTTATCCTCACGTGTTCAATTTTCGTACATCGTTTCTTTGCGCAATCATTCAATTGCACATACCCGAATCATTCTGAACACTGAACAAGGCAAATTCAATACAAAAAAAAGATTTTCACACACATATAAAAATGGCATTAAAGCGATGTAGGCATTTCGCCCACACACCACCAATATGGAATCGCCGATGTCAGAACTCAAATACAACGTATTATTACCCGACAATTACAAATCGATCCTCGATTTGCGCCGTACCCAGCAGGCCATCAAATTCCTCAAAGACACATTCGAGCGCGAACTCGCCAAAGCACTGCATTTGAGCCGTGTTTCTGCGCCGTTATTTGTCGATCCCGATTCGGGCCTCAACGACAATCTCAATGGTGTCGAGCGCCCTGTATCTTTCGAAGTTGCCCACAGCGGCGTCCAGCTCGAAATCGTGCATTCGCTGGCCAAATGGAAGCGCATGGCCCTCGGCGAATATGGCTACAGCATTGGAGAAGGTCTCTATACCGACATGAACGCCATCCGCCGCGACGAAGTCGTCGACAATCTCCATTCGATCTACGTCGACCAATGGGACTGGGAACTCGTCATCGACCCCGCCGAGCGCAACTTTGCCACGCTCAAACGCATCGTCGAACATATCTATTCGGCCATCAAATGCGTCGAATGGCTGGTCTGCAACCGTTTCCCCGAAGTCAAACCGGCCCTGCCCAATGAAGTCAGCTTTATCACTTCGCAGGAACTGCTCGACATGTACCCGGGCATGAGCGTCAAAGAACGCGAGAACGCCTACGCCAAAGAAAAAGGCGCCATCTTTATCATGCAAATCGGCAAAAAGCTGTCAGACGGCACCGTCCACGACGGCCGCGCGCCCGACTACGACGACTGGGAAATTAACGGCGACATCCTGGTCTGGTTCGCCCCCCTGAACTGTGCAGTCGAACTCTCGAGCATGGGCATCCGCGTCGATGCAGCCGCCCTTCGCTCGCAACTCGCCGAGTCGGGCCACAACGAGCGTGCCAATTTGCCTTTCCACAAAATGCTGCTCGAAGGCAAACTCCCCCAAACGATTGGCGGCGGCATCGGTCAATCGCGTCTCTGCCTCGTTTTGCTCAAGAAAGCGCACATTGGCGAGGTCCAGGTAAGCTACTGGCCGCCTAAGATGATAGAAGATTGCCGCAAATGCGGTATTGAAATTTTGTAATGTTTTGGTGCGCGCCTATGCCTGCGGCATACGGCACGCTTGCGGGCGGCCACGCAGGGCCGCCCCTACGCGCCTATGCCTGCGGCATACGGCTCGTCTGCGCCGCTATGGGCTGTCGCCCATACGCTTCGCCGCCCATTGTTTGGATTTTGCCCATTCCCCGCAGATCTCAATACCATCGAGCGAAAAAGCGCGGTAAACATAGAAAAACATATTTTCATCTGTCGAATATTTCGGATGCATGACAGGGAAGACAACATGCAAGTATTTTCCGCCCTTTATATACTTGGCATATATATTAAATCTGTCTTTATCCCTCTCAGTATCTCCTATCACATATTCCTGTTGTTGTGAATCCGAAGCAAAGTATACATAATATTTTGTATTTTCTTCTTTAGGATAACCAGGGAGATATTCAGAAAGTGATTCGATCCATCCAAGACGGTTTGAATCGAGCTCAAAGCTCAGGCGAAACTGGCCTGGTTCATAGTCATGCACACCTTTAGGGGGATGCAGCGAGTCTGTATAACATATCGGTTTGTGATTCTCATCTTCGCCAAGATGCCATGCACGCAGCAGTTTATCTTCTTTTCCATTGGTGCATTTATTCTGCTGATGTTTGACAATGACTTTGGGTTCAAAATAACCTTGAGAAAAAATAGTTTCTTTCGTTATGGGATGAGGAAAGTTTTCATAATACCACAAGCAATCCGGATTGATTTGATTAATATAATCTGTAAAAGAAGAGTTATCAGAATAATATCCCCTCATGGATTGGATACTTTGCATTGCCTGTTTTTGACTCTGGAAATAGGCTTGTATTTCACCGAGTTCAGACGATGAATTCAATTGGGATACGATCCACCCCACAAAGCCCAGACCAGCCACACAGGCAATCCAAAACCATTTTGAACGAAAAATTTTCTTTTTGCGTTCCAGGTCATCATTCTGCCGGTCATGGTGTTTGCCATCGAGAGATTCACCGCACAGCGGGCAGATATTGATGTCGTCACTTTCTGACCAGCCATGACATTTGGGACATTGTATTTGCATGGGAATCTCCAATTGGCGATTATCATTTAAACAGGCACACCGTATTTTAAAAATTATTTCAGCTTACAGATTTGTCCGCAGATTTCCATACCTTCGAGCGGGAAAACGCGGTAAGCATAAAAGAACATATCTTCTTCCTGTATATAATCCGTTCTCCAGACAGGAATCATAATGCGAAGGTATTTGCCTTTTTTGAATTTATAGGAATAAAATTTAAAGTCTTTTTTAAAGAGATTATCAGCGACAAAACTGTCAATGTTTGTCTCCTGATCATAGGTAAAAAAATAAGAGAAAAGATGTTCACCCATCAATGGGTAAAAACCTGGTGTAAAAGATGAAAGGGATTCAATCGATATATCACATGAGTTCAGGTTAATGCTCAATTTGAATAAGCCCGGTTCGTACTCGGCAGTCTCTTTTGGAGGATGAAGTGAATAGGTGTAGCAGATTTGTTCGTGTTTATCGTTTTCACCGAGATGCCAGGATTTAAAGACATTATCATTGGCACCGCGTGTGCATTTATCATACAGATGCTTATTTATCATTGCTTTAATCAGAGTATCTTCCACAATATATTCAAAACGTGAGAGCTTTATAGGAATATTTTCAAAGTACCACAAGCAATCCGGATTTACAGACTGAACGGATGCTTCATACCCATTTCTCCACCATGGCACAATTTCGAATTTTTCAATCATTTCCTTTTGTTTTTGTATATATATTTTTTTATTATTGGTTTCCTGAGGATGCAAAATAGCCCAAATGATCATAGCAATCATGCAGACCAGGGCCGCGCATGCCCAACCAAACCACTTTGAGCGGTAAAACTTTTTATGATTTTCCGTTTTATTTTTACCATGTCCATTGTCATTGCCCTCCAGCGATGCACCGCAAAACGTGCACACACCGGCATCGCCTTCGGACCATTCATGACAGTTGGGGCATTGTATTTGCATAAAAAATAACCATTTAATTAATTACAATTCCGCAATATTCAGAGCAGTTACCATGGCCATTTTGCTCACCGTCATCGCATTGTTCATATTCGGGTTGAATCACACCATCGCCGCAATGAATATCGAGTGTACAATTTTCTTTACATCCGTTGTAACCGCCGTGGTTGTTATCCTTGCCATGATCGCACTGTTCACCGGTATCGAGCACACCATCACCGCAGCTTGGTGGCAAATAGGTACATCCTAAGCCACAGCCACCATAACTACCATCATTGATGCCGTCATCGCAGACTTCACCAAGCCAGGATTGTACGATATTATCGCCGCATACAGGCAATGTGCATTTAGAAGTGCACATATCTTCATCGGATGTATTACCATCATCGCATTCTTCGTTGTTATTGATATCGAGAATGCCATCACCACACCCGGAAAGCCGGCAATTTTCGAGACAAATTTGCCCGGTACTTACCCCGGCAGTTCCGTCGCATTCTTCGTGTTCATCCAGCAGACCATTACCGCATGTATCCGGCGACAATCTGCATTCGACGCACCATTCTGCCGTTTCATCGCACTGCTCGCCCTTTTCGATCTTGCCATTGCCGCAATAGGACTGCAATTTACAATCTGCAGAGCATCCTTTTTCATGCTGCAAATCGACGTCAGTATCAATGCCGACATAATCACATTCTTCACTGCCGCGAATGACACCATCGCCGCAAATTGCATCACACGATGCGGTTCCGCTGTTCAGGAAGTTGGTCAGAGTCAAACTGAAATTGGACCCCGTTGCATTGCGTTCAGCATGGAAGAGCTTCATTTCATAAATACCGCCTTCATACACCTCATATTTGGGATCGTATAAAAGCGGCGTACCATCGCCTTTAAGAACGGGATTGCCATCACTGTCCTTATATTCCTGAGCGCCAAGCGTCCCAGTGCCAGCCTGTTCGCCATGCAGTCCGCCCAAATCGACGAACAGGTGACCATTCAAAAAGACCCAAAGATCATCATCACCACTAAATTTGAGCGTTTCACCACCTTTATACTGGAAATAGGTACTCACTTCGGATGTGAAACTATAGTTGGCATGGCGATCAGCAAAACCGTATGTGACACCAAAGCCCGTTGTAGAGAGCGGGAGGAAAAAGCCTTTTTCAAGGGACTGACCGTCTGCACAGACATTGGGTGCTCCATTGTGTGTCGGATCATTGCTCGTAAAGTAATAGCGCTTTGTAGCTTCATCTTCGAGCCACATATAAATGCGATGCTTAACTTCCTTGTTGATACCTTCGATATTTCGGTACCACATGGCATATTCAGCCTTACTGCTGAAACACTTGCCGAAACCGTCCTGAGCGAGAACCGGCTTTCCATCTTCATCTAAATCCGGAAGTGTGTACCCTGTCCCAGGGCATCCGGCCTGGCTGTCAAAGTCATAAACTGTCGTACCAATTCGGCTCATCGTCCAGTGGGTATCGGGATATTTGGCAATCAATTCGGCGGTAATAAAACCATCCTCCGAGCCAGCATTTGCGACGGTATCGCGTCCCGTGCTTCTAAAGTCCCGATAAGTCACAGGCAGACTGATAAATTCGGGTAATTTTGTCGCGCTGAATTCAGTGCAGACATAGCCTTTTTCGACTTTGCAGTCACTCGAGCAGCCATCGCCATTGACGAGGTTACCGTCATCACATTCTTCGGCAATTGCTTTATCGAGCATCCACATGGTCACGCCATCGCCGCAGACAGGCTTGCAGACACCGCCGGCACATTCAATTCCGGTTTCGAATTTACAATCGGGTGAGCAGCCATCCGCAGGCAAGTGATTGTTGTCATCGCAATCTTCGCCTGCATCGACAAACCCATCACCACAAGTTCCCTGGGCACAATTCTGGCCGTTATCATCGCAATGGTATCCGGTCATAATATCGCATTCGGGTGTACAGCCCTGAGTACCATCATTCAGGGATTTGCCATCTGAGCCGCTGCCCAAATCGCATTTTTCATACGATTGATAGCCAGCAGAGGGTGCAATCGAGCCATCGCCGCAAGTGACGCTTTGGCATTCTCCGCCATCGATTTTGCATTCATAGCCAGGTTCGATGCGGCATGTCTCGGAGCAGCCATCGCCGGCAGCAGGAGAGCCTGATTCGACCTTATCATTGTCGCATTCTTCACCGACCTGAACGATACCATCACCACACCGGCCTTCGGTGCAAACCTGCGTCGTAGTGTCACAAAGCCAGCCTTTTTCGACCTGACAGCGATAGGAACAACCGTCACCATCGGCAGTATTGCCGTCATCACATTCTTCTTTACCCGCCAGAATGCCGTCACCGCAAGCTTTTGCAATACAAGCACTGCCTGCTTCAGAACAAATATAACCCGGTTCGAGCAAACATGCTTCAGAACAACCATCGCCAGAGTTTAAATTATTGTCATCACACTGTTCACCCGCATCTTCATCGAGTGTACCATCACCGCATGTGAGGACACAATTTGATTTTCCCGAATCGTCCGATGTACAGCGATAGCCTTTTTCAACCTGACAATGCGAAGCACATCCGTCACCAGAATCCCGATTACCATCATCACATGCCTCATTTTCATCCAAAGCCCCATTACCGCATAAAATGGGCATGCAAGCACTCTTGCCATCGACAATCGTACAGGAATAGCCGGCCTCAAACTGGCAATCGGATGAGCAGCCATCCCCATCTGCATCGTTTCCGTCATCACATTTTTCATATTCCGGCTGAATCTGAGCATCACCGCAGTAATTCACACGTTTGCACTCATACGTACACCCATTATATTCACTTGAAGTATCTGCACCAGCATCACATTCTTCATCATTAGCGATATCAATCTCATCCCAATTGCCGTCACCGCAGAAATGGGCTTTTTTGCAGCTTTGGGTACATCCGTCATAGCCGTATTCAATCACATATCCCCCGCCATCGCATTCCTCTATGCCCTCAACAATTCCATTGCCGCAGCCATCAGGAATACATTCCTGGCCAGGTTCATTGCATTCAAAGCCGGATTCGACCAGCATACAGTCAGCTGAACAGCCATCGCCATCGATAGTGTTGCCATCATCACAGACTTCATCATTGTCAAGCACACTATTGCCGCACGTGTCTGAAGCTCCCTTCACCTGACAGGCTTCCCCCTCTGTTGGGCAAATGAACCCCTCCTCAATCGTTGCGCAATTTTCAGAGCAGCCATCTCCGCTTTGGGTATTACCGTCATCACATGCTTCGCCGGATTCAACCTTGCCATTGCCGCATTCTACTTCGGGATTTGGGTCATCTCCGTTCTTTTTCGAGCACTTGCCGCCTTCGGATGGACATGTATATCCTTCTTCGACAGAGGAACAGTCCGACGCGCAGCCATCACCGCTCTCGGTATTGCCATCATCGCAGGATTCACCGTTTTCTACAACCGAATTGCCGCACTGGGCATCGCCGCTGCCGCCATTGCCGGCAGAATCATCACTGCACCCCGCAAAACAAAGTGCACTCAAAGCAACTATATATAACCACTTTTTTGACATGATATTTTCTCCTGTGATGGCGAGGGGAATTTGTAATGCAGAATGCAGAATTGGGATGCAAAACTAGAGGGCGACTCTGATTAATTCGGAATGCGGAATTCGGAATTAATTTTAATTCGCAATTCGCAATGCGCAATTCGCAATGCGCAATTCGCAATTATTAACCAACTATAAAGATCAAACGATCTCTGGGATTAAACACATTCATTATTCATTATTAATTATTCATTATCAATTATCAATTATTCATCACATTTCATCATTTTTCTGGTCAAGAGCCAGGCTGCGGCAGAACGCAGTTCCAATGGCAGGCTATCGCTATGAAAAATCAATGTTCCTACTGCAGAAAAGGGAGATTCCAGTTCTGTTCCCTGGCAGGTTTTGTTATTACCAGAGCCATGGCAGGATTCTGCATATAATTTTGAATTTTTAACCAGAGAGATAGAATACCTATTATTATAATTCAGTTTTCGGACTTCGTATTGATTATCTTCGGCAACATCCTGGCCATCCATGCGATAGATCGAAGTTTCCTTATCGTTTTTGAGCTCAACTTTTGTAACTGCACTATCCCCCTGAGAAGGTGCAGCAGAAACTATACAATGAATATCAAAAGTCTTTTCAGCATTATTAAACGATTTATATTTTGCGCCATGTTCTGTCGTTTCGAGCTGCCCAATGACTGCGCCATTTTTTCGAATCACAATACGATCGGGATTGCGGCGTACACTGAGCTTAACACGATCATTACCGGCATGGATCGTCATGGTTTTGCCGGATCCCGCGATCATCCAGTTCGGATTATTCCTGTGAACAGGCCGATAATGGTGCAACTGAGCATCTTCAAGCCGCGAATACTCAATTGCCGACATTGTCTCTTCTTCGGTCACGAGACATCCCGTACAGAGGAATATTGGGAATAGCAAAGCCCAAAAGCATTTCATCAGATGTTTCAACCTTACTCTACATCGATTTGGTTATCATTGCAGAGCTGCTGCAAAATACCATTTACAAAGTTTTTGCTCTGCTCTGCGCCAAATACTTTTGCCAGTTCTACCGCTTCATTAATGAGAATTTTAGGTGTAGAAACTTTTTCATAGAACAATTCATAGGCAGTCATTCTCAAGATATTGAGATCAATGATTGCCATACGGGAAATACGCCAGCGCTTGCTCGAATTCTGAATGCGTTCATCGAGTACATCGAATTTTTCGATAAGATTGCGCACAATTTTAATCGCTTCGCACACAGCATATCTACCGCGGGCATTCAGTTCGCCCTTATCATCACAAAAGCCCTCAAAAGGAAAATCATCTTTGAGCATGCTCGTTTCCTGATATGGTCTCAGTTCATGAGCTCTCAGTGTAAAGAAAGGTGCCGTACAGTAATCAGGAACAATCAGTCCCATTAAAAACTCCTGTACTTCCTCCATTGTCAGGGATTTTCGATACTGCAGCAAATAGAGTGCAGCCAGAACGAGTGTTCGAACAGCTTTTCTCAGTCGCGTACGCTGCCCCGACAGCAGCTGACAGGCATTTTTGGTTGTCCCGCGGAGTTTGTCATCCAGAACGGATGTCACGCGCAGAAGCGCATCTTCACTATAAAAAGTCGAAAAAGCCTTGAGATTGTAAATAATATCGATTGCCAGTATTTTCAAAGCTGCTTCGCGCCATGGCAGGATTTCGTACCCTTCGGTGTGTGTCACGTCGATCAGCTCATCGACCAATTCGTCGGTAACATCCTGATAAGGCTGACTGCGCTTTACAATTGCCTGTACCTCGTTGAGATCGGCATTGGGGAAGCATTCTTTAAGGAGTGGCAACAGCAGGGATATTTCCTGTTTGGGCTCATACTGAAGTGCATAAAACCAGGCCGTTGCGGCAGATCGTGTTTCGGATTCGATTTGAGTGAGCATTGTTTTTAATTCGCAATTCGCAATGCGCAATGCGCAATTGTGAGGAGATGAAACCTAAGGTGTAAGTCTGATGCTAAGAGTAAGCAAATCAATTTGCTATTATTGTTTTTACAAACGGATTTGCTCAGGCCTAACGGCCTTCGCGTTTTTAATTCGCAATGCGCAATTCGCAATGCGTAATTGGATTTGAATGCCTAAAGATGATTCTAAAGCTAAAGGTGAATGAGTTTTTAATTCGTAATGCGTAATTAAAAGACAATGCCTAAGGAAAATCTCTGAAGCTAGAGAGACATGAGTCTTTAGAGATACCATTGTGAAAGTCACAATAATTACGAATTACGAATTACGCATTGGATTACAAATTCCTGAACAAATCGGCCATTTCGATGGCAGCCAAAGTGGCTTCTGCGCCCTTGTTACCGGCTTTGGTTCCGGCGCGGTCGATAGCCTGATCGAGAGTATCTGCAGTAATCACACCATAAGAGATGGGCATGTGATAATTGAGGGCGAGTTGTGCAATTCCCTTGGTGCATTCAGCGGCGATGTAATCGAAATGCGGGGTGGCACCGCGAATGAGTGCGCCCAAACAGATGATAGCATCGAATTTCTTGCTTGCAGCAAGTTTGTCGGCCATCTGGGGGATCTCGAAGCAGCCGGGGACTTTAAAAACATCGACTTTATCAAGATCGCCATTATGGCGTTTAATGGTGTCGAGCGCACCATCGACGAGTCTTTCTGTAATGAAGCTGTTAAAACGCGCCACAACAATGGCAATTCTTAGATTCTGGGCGTTGAGCATGCCCTCGTGAATGGTGGTCATGATTATCCTTTGTATGGGTTTGAATCCATAGTCAATCCAATAGAGACGTTCCATGGAACGTCTGTACGGATTGGTTTATCCATTGAAAATATCCAAATAATTGCGCGGCGTATTGGCGCAGCCAATAGACGCGCGCCCGAGGCGTATTGGCCGCAGGCCAATAGCCGGGGCCCTTACATGAGCGGCATCGTATCCGCGATGTGC
>JAGACY010000348.1 GCA_017613855.1 Pseudomonadota bacterium | reverse complement strand
TGTCGTTACATCGACGCGCCCGCCGACATCGTGTCGTCGGGTAAGTTGTTAGCTTATCATGACGGCCTGAGGCCGTATGTTTGACTATGGCTGATACATATACTGTGAAAAACTACACCACAAATGTTCTCATCGCGCATTGGTGTGATTTTGCCTTTCTATCGTACACCATCGCCACAGCCAGCACCTCGCCATGGTAATTCTGCAGATCATTTACAGAAAAATATTTTCTGTCTTCGACCTGTTTGATGGCCGATTCGGTTGAGTCATCGAGCTTGAGTTCGAATATCGTGGGGATCATATTGCAGCCTGGTTTTGTGGGAATCAGGACCAAATCTGCATATCCCCGGCATGACGGCAGTTCGCGGCCAATAATGCAGCAATTGCGCGCTGCGTTTGTGGCGAACAGCAGTGTGGTCGTCAAATCGCCCTCCGAATTGTAATGAATCGGCACCGAGATATCGTCGTGGATGTCTTCTATAATTTTTGCGGCCAAATCACTGTCTTTTCGCACGATGGCATCCATAAACTCACGCGACCGCTGGTTCTGTTTGATGGAATAATCCCAATGTGACTCTGTGATTGCCGTTTGCATGACGCTGCGTATTTCCTCATTCGGAATCCAGGCCAATTTGGTTTCAAAGTCGTAGGTCAGATAGCCAAGATGGATCAGTGCTGTCAGTACGTGGTCGCGGTTTGATATTTCCAAAGAAGTATTAAACCCGGTCGTATCAACGGGATAGCGGACTCCGACGATCATCTGTGAGATGGCATCGCGCAGTCCTTCGAAGTCCATATTGATATAATCTTTCAATACATCGAAAGCGCCGGTCTGCGTCCAATAGACGTTGAACATCTTTCTTTGCATGGTTTGTACAACGGCTGTCGGATTATATATAGAAAACTCTTTAACGATTTGGTAACCGTCATACCATCGCTTGGTTTCATCAAAATCGACTTTATATTTTTTGCAAAGCTTCTGGACTTCCTTTTCGGTAAAACCAAAAAACGACTCCAGCGGGCGGGAATCGATCATGGTATATTCCCGAAAAACATTCAGCGACGACTCGACATCGTATTTCTTGATGGGCAAAATGCCGGTGATATAGGCCAGCGCAATATATTGCCTTGCGCTCGCGCTTTTGAACAGTGTACGCAGACACTGAACCCATGCTTTGGTGGCCTCTTTGTTTGTCTTGTCGCGCCTGAAAATGCTGTCCCATTCGTCAATAATGACCACAAATTTCGTGCCTGTTGCAGCATTGATGTCCTTTAGCATTTTGCCAAGTGCATCACCTTCTGTAACCGCATCTGGCCATACTTTTTTCAATTCTTTGCCAATCTGCTGATAAACCATTGGCACGAATTCCATCGGATCATTTACATAATCACGCAATTCCTGGGCATCAAAGCTGACAACCGCATATTTATTGATATGCTGTTCGTAAGATTTGAGTCTGTGTACGGCGAGTTTGTCGAACAGATCGTGGCTGTCGTATGCGTTGCAGTAATAGGCGGCGATCATTGCGGCGGCCATCGATTTTCCAAAGCGCCGGGGACGCGTCAGGCAGACATAACCACTGTCTTTTCCAAGCCAGTCGTTCAGGCTCTTGAAAATACCAGACTTGTCCACATAAATCTCATCTTCAGTGTACCGGCTGAAAATCGTCTTTGGTGGATTCACATAAACACCCATCTCAACCTCCTTGGGCCGCGCTAACAAGGGCTCATTCCTCTTGCCCATCTCCAACATAGCTCGCTCTTATGCAAATGGCGAGCGATTTTTGGGGGGAGGGGGAGCAGCGCAGGCTATCGGCGATACGCCGCGTCAATATGTGGAGTGGTGGCACGATTAAAGATGCTCGCAGGGCTTCTGTTTGAACAGATTCATGCCTGCTTTAAATGCTGTAGAAATGCTGTAGCCTTGGGAATACATCTCGTTAGCCTTGAACTGTGCGAGCGATTTGGGTATTTTATTGGGCGCTGCAGACTTTGTTTTGTGGTTATGAGCAATTACTGATTCTGGCATGGGGTATCCCTTTGGCGCTGTTTCACGATTCTTCACCGGCTGTATCAAGTCTGTGAATTGTGGTGATTTGTGAGGAGGCAATTCAGTTGAGTTTTTTTCATAACATAAATAAGGGTTATATTTTCTTTCTATTCACATTTATGGTCGGCTGCAATAGCCACAATGAGACTTGCCAGTGTTCGCCAGAAACGTCGCATGCTGTAGCCGCCCAAACGGCTTGTGGGGCAGTGCCTGTCACCGCAGAAACATCGGATGTAAATAAGCATGAATCTGTGGCCGAACAAACGCCGGTTCAAACAAATAGTGGTGATGTGCCGGACAAACCACAGACGGCACAATCTGCGGATCATGATGTTCAGCAATATGGAATGGATGCGATTGAAGGTGAGCCTTTTTTCTCACTTCCGGAACCGTTTACGCTTAAGCAGTTTATGGACAAGTTTGTTGTGACACATGAATTTGCGGATAAAACACTGGACAGAAAGCGAATGACTGAGCATCCGACTAGTTTTTCAAAAGTGTCGCATACACTCAAGCATGGCAATGCAAAAGCATATATAATAAAAGTATGTCTTGATGAACGATCCTGTAATGAACCTGATTGCAGTGATATAAAAGCCGTAATAGATTCGGATGATTGCGATACCGTTGTATTCGTTCTGGGCGTAAGAACCAAT
>JAGACY010000347.1 GCA_017613855.1 Pseudomonadota bacterium | reverse complement strand
GAGGGAATGCCAAAAGAAAGCGCAGCTGCAAATGCTAAAATGGAACGTTTCATCTATCTGTCTCCTGTATGGGTGATGTTATGTCTGGATGTGTATTCGGTTTGAGGTACATCGTGTACCATAGAGAATCTTATCTGCAAAATGAGTGCCAGAAATTTTCTTTACCGGAGAATGCGGTTTCTGTTTGATGTTATGAATACTGGCGTTGACATGTTTTAAAGAAGAAGTGCGGCGTATCGCAGATAGCCGCACTGCGCGGGGCGTATCGCAGATAGCCCGCGCCAATCATCTGGTATTATTTAAAAACGCGGACAATTGCTACACCGCAGTTGTCTCCCCCTCCTCCCAGGTTGGCCTGGACGATCAATTCCTCACAAATGGCTTTGGCATCGCGATCAGAACGGATGATTTCTGCAATTCTCTTTTCACTTTCCGGAATGTCACACGCAATATAGTCGAGGATACCATCGGTCGTCATCATGAGTGTATCGCCTGGATAAAGGCGCATAGAAAAGATGTCAAAGGCCAGCTCATCCTCTTCCTCATAATAACCGAGGCATTGGACGAGAGATCCGGCATGTGGATGAACGGCGCAGAGTTCGACGGGGACGTGATTGATAATCCCAATGGTAAAAAGATTGTGGTCGCGTGTAATGCATTCCATGAGGTCGGAACGAATGATGTAAGCGCGTGAATCCCCTGTCGAAGCGAGTGTCAGTTCGCCTTTTTCGATGATGGCAATGAGCGCGGTCGTGCCCATGCATTCGGAGGGTTGTGGGGATTGATCGGCATATCTTTCGACAATGTAGTTGCAGATTTCCTGATTGGCGGCTTTGAGCAGTTTTGAGATTTCGGTTTGTGCGTCGAGGGTTTCTGCTGAAACGAGATGATCATCCCAAAAGCGCTGTGCCGTGCTGACGACGATACCGCTGGCGATGTCACCGGAACCATAGGTTGAGGTTGAAACACCGTCAGCAACGACGATTAAAAACCTCTGACGGTCTTTCGTTGAACGGAGGAAAACGGCGTCCTGATTGACCGGACAACGCAGGCATTTGGTTACACCGATGTGTGTATCGATCGCAGTATCATAGGAAAGCGGGCGACGGTAATCGCGGCGTGCAATCATTTCATTCAGGCCGTCCGTGAGTGCTTTGATAAATTTGGCAATCGTTGGATAACGGAATTCCGGATTTGGGGTAATTGCACGGAAAATGATTTCTTCCCAGCCAATGGGAAAAGAAGGATGGAATGTACGGGCTGGGACTGCGGCTTCATAGGCCAGCATCTCGCAGGTCGGAATATCTGTTCCGGCAACGAGAAAGTAGACGAGCGAACCCAAAAGATAAACACATTCACGCTCTGTCATGCAATGCCGGATAAAACCAAGGCATTCCGGCGGAATCGGTGCATATTCGGGCTGCATGTGATCGTTTGCGCAACGTTCATTCCAGGGTAAATCGAATGAGTAGGTTCCCAGCAGACGAACCTCATTGTCGCAGAGTACCAGAATATCCGGGCTGACTCGCAAAAGTGTATGCCCATGTTCAAAAATGAATTTGAACATGTCACTGATGCGTGAAATCCACTGCATAATGGCATTGGGCGGCATATTCTCGTGTGAGTTGCGGTAGCTGCGCAATGTCGTCAGATTCTTTTCCTGATAAGCCTGAATCTTTAAATCGAAAAGCATGCCCTCCATATCGCTTGGGTAAAGCAGGGGACGGCATGATTCCGGAATCGGCATTCGGCTCGACACCGGGTAATGAATGCACAAAAGCCATTCGCGAAGCGAACCGTCAATTCCGTGCCACAAGGACACCGAATCAAATCCGGGACAGCTGCTTTTAAGGCATATCTCTACGGTTTCCTCTATTTGCGGAACCATGACGACGAATTTGAGCAGATCATTGGGCATTTCGAGAATGGCATAGCGAATGCCATTCTTGCCGCCGCTGTTTTTGCATGGTTCCGAATGGGATGCCGTATAGGCATCGACATTTGCACAGAATACAATCCTGTCTCCGTTGGCCGGACAGGGAATATCATTGGAAGATGATTTCGAGGGTAATGCGGATGCATCCTTGTCTGGGCACACCTCTGCACCTTGTTCGGCGGCATCCCGGGAGCGCTCTTCCGAATGCGTATCCTTGTCTTCGGCAGGCGGATTTGTATCCTTGTCTTCGACAGGCGGATTGGTATCCTTGTCTTCGACAGGCGGATTCTCGGATTCTTTTGATTGTGTAGAAGTTGTGTCTTGTTTCACGTACCCAAGCCATTTATGAACTGGTTTAAAAGTCTGTGGGCAGTCGACCCAAGAAACTCGTAATCTAACATATTCGCGGATTATCTGGAATGAATTTATTGCTTTTGTAGTAACAATTCAGCCCTATGCTTGACTCTGTTATGGATGTGCAATTAGACACGCTAAACCTAAGAAAACGTAATGTTTTGGTTCGAAATGGGGGAAGGGGCCCCATTTCGCACTGGTTTGCGAAAGCGGCAGATAAATTAATAAAATATTGCGATTCCAAAGGTCTCAGACCTTTGGCGGGGTCCGGGGCAGAGCCCCGGCTGAATCGTTACCTTTTGTACAAGACAGTTGAAGTTACATTTGGATTCATTGTGTGGTTGCTGTGTTTTGACCAATTGTACTCACAGAATGCTTGTGATTTTCGGGCACAAAAAGTAAAGTTAGAATGTTATGCTGTCCGTCAGGCAGTGTCTTTGCTACAGGTTTTTGCGTATCCCTAAGGGTCAACATGAAATCCAGAATCTCCATCTTGATGCTCATTTCCGCATGTTTTGTGTGCGCTTCGTGCGGTCCAACCCTCGAAGAAGGAAATGATGCCAGAATTCGGGTTACCCCACCTCAGCAGGTTACATTTTCACGTGTCACTGTCGGTAATTCCCATACTTTGCCTGTGGTGATTACCAGCGTTGGCAAGGACAACCTCAATGTAAAAAAAATTGAGTGGCAGGGCAGCAGTGCGGTTCAACTCTCTACTTTGGGAGAGGCTTTCCCAAGAACTATTACACCTTTGGGCTCTTTCCCGGTTTCGGTCAATTTTACGCCGACGGATGCGGTGCCTTCGCCCAATGGGATGATTAAGATCTATTCCAATGACAGCGATAATCCCGTTTATGAACTCAAAGTCGTTGCCCAGCAGCTTGCACCTGTGATTCACGTGGTGCCTTCGAGTGAAGAACGGCTCATTTTCGGACAGACAGATCTCAATACCATTGCAACAAAACGCGTTATCGTGACCAATGTCGGGGATTTGCCGCTTCAGATCGACAATATCGATCTCAAAGCCTCTAAAGATTTTTCCTATACGCTTGAAAATGCATCGGGAATGCCGGTTGCTTTGGCTGCAAATTCGGATCAGTCGCTCGTCGTCAACGTTGCTTTTGAACCATCGAATACCGGAAAACAGGCGGGATCTCTCGTATTCTCTTCGAACGATCCGACACACCCGCTCTATGAACTGCCGATTGTGGCGAACAGTGATACACCGTGTTTGCAGATTTTACCGACGATACTGGAGTTTTCACCGGCACTGAGTGTGGGGAAGACCAAAACCCAGACGGTTAAGCTTAAGAGCTGCAGCGAAGTTCCGCTCGTCGTCTCGAATGTCATGAAAACGGGTGGGGCGGATGTCTTTGCGCATGAACTTAAAAATGGCGAAAAAGAACTTAAAAATGGCGAAAGTGCTGATTTAAATATCACTTTCGCTCCAACAGTCGAAGGCAATTATCAGGCAGAATATGTCGTTTTGAACAACGATCCGCTGCAGCACAATGCCATCGTCAAAGTGATGGGAACTGCATCGAGCAATCAATGCCCCACTGCCAGTATTCAGGCTCGCTTGTCGACGGCAAGTACGTGGTCTAAGGCACTCGATGTTGCGCCGCTCGACACGGTTGTTTTCGATGGTTCACACAGCTCTGACAAAGAATCCAACACCCTGAATTATTATTGGACAATTCAAAAAGCACCTCTGGATTCGACTTCAAGCATCGCCTCTGCGGAAGACAAAGCCACGCTGTTCCTCGATTTGGCTGGCAATTATGAAGTTTGCCTCAATGTCGAAGATACCGAAGGCATGATGAGCTGTAATACAGATTGCGTTACCATTAAGGCAATCCCTCGGGAAACCATTCATATTCAGCTCGTTTGGCATACGCCTGCCGATAAAACCATTGGTGATGCCGATGGTACCGATCTCGACCTCCATTTTATGACGATGTCAAACGGAAAATGGGGAGACACGGGGACCGCAGAACTCAACAACGGCACGGATGTTTACTTTAAAAATCAATCCCCCGTCTGGCCCGTTGAAAATCAGGGCAATGAATATCCATCGCTCGATATTGACGATAAAGATGGCGAGGGGCCGGAAAATATCAATCTCGATCATCCAACGCCGTGCCGTTGGTATGCTATCGGCGTGCATTATTATGATGACAAGGCTTTTGGCCCCTCCAATGCCACGGTGCGCGGTTATATCTCGGGAAAACACGTCTTCGAAAAAAACAATATTTCCCTCAAGCAGCAGGGCGTTTTTAAACAGGTGGCATGGCTTTTCTGGGATGGCGAAAAGGGCAGGTTCTACGAAACGGATTCTGCATACGATAAGGATGCAGATTGGATCAATTTAACGCCAACAATTCCTGATTCGGTCATGAAACTCGCAAAAAAATCATCACCCAAGTGCTTTTAGCCT
>JAGACY010000346.1 GCA_017613855.1 Pseudomonadota bacterium | reverse complement strand
CCGCGATGGTATACCGAAGGGCTTGCCGTTTATTATGAAACGCGCCTGAGCAAAAGCGGTCGGTTAAGAAATGCCTTGTATCGAACGATGCTTCGTAATGCCGCATTGGCACATGCCATACCGACGCTTGGTGACCTTTCTGCAGGTATCCGAAATTGGCCTGGTGATGCGGGATATTATCTTTATGGTTCTTATTTCCTTGCCTATATTGCCGAAACTTATGGCAGTGAATCATTGACAAAATGGAATCATGAATACGGAGATGACTGGATTCCGTATGCGATGAATCGTGCAGCGCTCAAAGTATGGGGTAAAACCTGGGATGTATTGTATGACGAATGGAAAACGTCCATCATTTCTCAATTTGAACAGGAATACAATCAGAATAAAGCAGAGCTCACAGAGCATGTTCCTTTGCTGAAACCATGGCGGCATGCCAGACCGCAGGTCTTACCATCCGGAGATGAAATATCTTATATTCGAAACGATGGCGTACATGTCCGTTCTATCGTACGCCGCAATCTGCAATCACAAAAAGAAGATTCTCTCGTCGAATGTTGGGGAACATGCACACATCGCTGGAATCATGATGCCTCCCGGCTGTATTTCATGCACATGCCAGTTGAAAATGGTTATCGTCTGTATGAGCGATTATATGTTTATGATGTCGCTGAGAATCGTACCCAGTTGCTGGATTTGCCTGCAAGAATTCGTAGTTTTGATATAGATGGCGACGATCTATTTTTTGTTGTACAGGATAAAGAATCAAATATATTATATCAATATTCTGTCTCAAAAGGATCGTTGAAAGAATGCTATCGAAGCCGCCCATTTGAGCAAATAGAAGATATTGCAGTCAATAATCATATTATTGCTGCGTCCGTATTTGATCCGGACCTGATGCATGCCGATTTAAAATATATGGATGAGACCGGCTGGCATACAATCACAGAAGATGATTATCATGAGATATCACCTTTTTGGATGAATGATCATCAAATCGGTTATATCAGTGATCAGGGCGGAGAATTAAATTTATATTCGATAGGATTAACTGACAGCACCCCCAGACCCTTAACCCATCTTCTGGATGGCATCATGCATCCGGCAATTTCGCCCAATGGAGATATCTATTATACGCAGTATACTTCACAGGGGACGACGATAGGAAAGATAACCGGACCTGTCGATTCCGATCTTCATCAGGAATTATCATCTTCTCCTTATGTCCACCCGCTTTATAGCCAGGGCGGAATTGAGTATCCGCCTTTATACAATGCTGCGCTGTCTCCATTGCGCAATTATCGCCCATGGCATTGGTTATGGCCACTGACATGGACACCCGATTTTGCGTATTCAGAAGAATATCAGGCTGCAATCGGTTTGAGCATTCAGGCCAATGATATTTCCGAACATCACAATTATGCACTTGCTTTGGATTATCTTACCGGGAAAAATGCTATTAATCTGAATTTTTCATATTTGTGGTCAGGTGCTTTATATCATTTGAATCTGGATTTTGGGATTGCCCAGAACACAGCTCGTTTTGTTGCAGGCTCGCGATCGATTCGATACGATTATCAAGCACTTTCAGCCGATATTACAACGAGCCGCAAATGGGCCGGCAGAATATGGTCGCAAATGGTGACATTGTCGTATCACCTTGGGTATTTGGATTCGAGTGACAAAATATCCTGGTCCAAAAGAGATCCGGCAGCGACCCCAATCAAGCTTCCCTCCCTGGGCTGGAAGAATGCCGTCAAAGCGTCGTGGGGCTGGAGTTATTTAAGGCAGGGGGAACGGGCATTACTTGCAAACGATGGGTATACTTTGCGTGGCAATTTGAGGTTTGAAGCGCCCTGGATTGGCTCCGATGCCTATGCCATGATTATGGAGGCACGTGCCAGTGCTGCATGGACGATGCCCTATGGCGATGCCCATCAGTTGAATATGTCCGTATCAGGCGGCGGTACCTGGTCAGAAGACAATGCCCGCATGCCTTTTTCGATTTCGAGTTCACAGGGCATGTCTTTTGGTGAATCGAATGTCCAGATGCATGGGTATCCGGCAGGTTTGCTGTATGGGAAGCACTATTTGTACGGCAGTGCAAGTTATTCTGCGCTCATCACCGAATTTGCGCTGGGTAGTTCAACCTTGCCTGCAGGCATTAATCGACTTGGAATTCAAGGGTTTGGTGAATGGGGATATGCCTGGTATGATGCGTTTGATATTTCGCATTCCAAATTTGCCATAGGTGCCAATTTGATCGTGGATACCCTTTTGGGTTACCGGCTGCCTTTGAGATTGCTATTGGGATATGCCTGGGGCGGCGCGCCAGGCGGTGGACATTCTTTTTATCTGCTGTGGGGTTATTAAAAAGAATTGAGCCCGTATCGCAAAGCGATAGGGCGAAAAAAAAAGCCGCGTAATGCGTGAGCATAAGCGGCTTTAAACAAGAATTAATCCAGAACAATTGGCTTCGGAGCAGGCTTTGGCTGCGGAGGCGGCGTTGCCGGTTTGTCGTCGTTGTTATCTTTATTAACAGGTTTGTTGGTCGTCGTCGTATTACGCCGCGGGCCTGGACTCGGCCGCTGTGGAGCAGCAGCTTCTTTTTCAAGTGTTACTTTTATGACACCACTGTTTTGATCGTATTCTTCTTTGCCGAGAATCTCAGTTTTTGTTTTATAGCCATCGGCCTTGAATTCAAGCTGAGCATAACCGCGATCGAGGGTAAAAGTATATTTACAGGGCGAACCGGAACACACTTTTGTATTATTCATTTTGATATCTGTGACAGAAGCGTTTTCGGGTTCGTATTTGAGTGTAAAGACAAGTTCGGAGATCTCTTTGGGTTTTTCCTTGAGTTCAATGAGGATTTTGCCTTGTACATCATTGTAGGTCGACTCTTTAAGTTCGTAGCGTTCCTCCATATAACCGTCGAGTTTAAAGAACATGAGCTGCGAATATTTGAGTTCGCTGGCTTTAAACTCGGCCTGGCATGGCGTCGGCGAACAAATGAGATGTGTTCCGTTCTTTAAAACGGTAGCACCTCTTGGCATCGTCTCAAAAGTGAACTCATACGTGGGATCGGGTGCAGGTTCGGCGTTTTCGACCACAACCGGAGGTTTGACCTGATCTTCCCACTCTTTATAATAATAATAGATGACAAAGGCCGCGACGATGAGTACCAGCAAAATACCAAGAATGACGAGGACTTTTCCGTTCCCCTTTTGCTGTTCCATTTCACCGCCATACATATTGGGTTCACCCGTATTGATATTGGCGTTGAACGGCATAGCCGTCATCTTGGAAGACGTGCGTCCATCTGGGGTAAGCTGTGGTGCCCCACCCTTGAGCGGAACCTTGCTGGAGAAATATTCAACAACCGTATCGAGTGCCTGTCCGAAGGCTTCGCAATCAGCATATCGGTCTTCGGGATTGATGGCGATGGCCTTTTTGTAGACCTCACCGACTTCTCCTTCGAGAAGGAAACCAGCGATTTGCAGCTGACCACTGCAATGGAGCATCATTGCATGGAATGGGTCACCCGAAACAGCGGGAATACCGGTGAGTGCTTCCGAAAGGATGAGTGCCATCTGATAGACGTCAATGGCAGGCGAAACGAGCTGCTGTTTAATGTATTCGGGAGCGAGATATCTGGGTGTTCCGAGAAGCTGACCAGCGCTCGTGAGTTTTGCGACTTCACTGGAGTTAATGCGCGCGACACCGAAGTCAAGGACTTTGATGGTTTCGTGCGGTCCTTTGGGATCGACGAGATAGAGGTTCTCGGGTTTAAGGTCTTTATGAACAATACCGAGGCGATGTCCCTGAGCGAGTGCGTCGAGAACAGGACGGAACAGGACGAAAGCACGCTGAGGACTGAGTGGGCCTGATTCGGTGAGTTCGTGGCTCAAATCATGACCATGGAGCATTTCCATGGCAATATAGGGCTGGCCCGTTTCGGCGACATGACCGAAGTCATAGATCGAAACGACGTTATTATGGTGGATCTTGGCAGCGATTTTTGCTTCACGGAAAAAACGCTGTGAATAGCTGGGATCGACACCTTTTTTGAGGTCCATGACCTTAAGGGCAACATCGCGATCAATGGTGAGATGGTGTGCACGGTAAACCGTAGCAAAACCACCGATACCGAGAACACTCAGGATCTCGTATCGATCATCGATTTTCATGCCGATGGGAAGTGTCGTTGTCGTCTGTTCAAGATCGATTTCCGGTTCGTCTTCGAGCCCTTCCGGCATCGGAGGCAAACCTGCAGCTTCCAATTCTTCCGGAGAAAGTGCTGCAGTAGCAGCTAGATTTAAGTCTTCTTCGAGCGGTGTGCCATAAACCACTGCCGGCTTTGCAGGCGATGATGGCATAGGTGCAGATGCTGCCACAGCCGGTGATGGAGCACGTGAAGGAGGAGCACTCGTCGGTCTTTGGACTGGAGACTGAGATTGTGACACTCTTGCTGCCGTTTGAGAGACAGCCGGCGCGACACGTGATACGGCCATAGAAGGTGCTCTTGCTATGACGCTGTCAGCCCTTGTACGTCCGGGAACTGCCGGTCTTGCACCATGGATTGAAGCTCGCACACCAGACTCTCGTGGCTCTCCTACTCGTCTGCCACCAGCATTGCCCAGTGATGAATTTCCAGCATTGTCCATTACGCTTTCCTATAAAAAGACAAGAAGCCCTAAAAGACCGAGTTTATCTAACACATATTTAAGGTGACTATCTATTAAAAAGTGTAACGCCTTTTATCAGAAAGCACCTGCCGCTTTGGTAAAATGCGCTAAATACCTTGTGGTTATTGCAGCTCATTTGGATATGCCATTTTCAATGAGCATTAATCCCTGACGTTTGATGGTTGCCGATGATTTTCTTAAACGCTCCGAAAGTTCATGTGTCACATTCCATAATAATTTGACTGCCAACGCACCGCTCAAGGTCAAACGTTCAAAATCATTGGCTCGGATGACGAGCACCCGACTTGGTTCCAACGCCCGAACGGTTGCACTTCTGGGCTGACTGTCGACGAGTGAAAGTTCACCAAACGAACTTCCGACGTCGAGCTTAGCAATTTTTACACCACTGTTTGAAACTTCACAGGTGCCTTCTACGAGGATAAACAGTTCCTCGCCGACATCGCCTTCATGGATAATTTCTTCCCCTGCAGCGAATGATTTTTCAAACGTGATGGGCATGATCTGGAGCATTTCCTGATAGCTTAAATCCCTGAAAAAGCAGATCTGTTCGAGTGCCGTGATTCTGCTTTCGGTTTCGAGCGAAGAACTTCTCAACCCCGGATCGGATATTTCAATACAAATAGCCGAAGCTTCACCCGTACAACCGTGTTCAATGGCATAATTGACGAGGAATTCTGAAGCACGCTGCGGATCCATCGAACGATACAGTTGAGCAAGATGTGTTGCATTTTGGATACAGCGATGTACCCCATAGGAACAAATGACGATTCTGTCGCCTTTCCTAAGGTCAACCTGAAGTGTGTCAATATCTGCACCACCCGTCATACCAAGTGCACGTACAATGCGATCTTTGTATGCCGTTCTGGCCAGCTCTTCCTCGCTCTTTCCCTGAGATTTGAGATATTCATAAACTGTGTGATCGATCGTGAGCTGACGCCCCATATCGCCACGCAGCAGATAAACGCGGTTGTAACCGACATGTCCGATATAAACAGAGCCATTGGACAGATAGAGCAAATCTGCCGTTGCAGCCATGTCTTTGTATTGTGCAGCTTGTTCTGCAAGTTCAAACAGACTGCGCTCCGCGCGAGCCATGGCACCGCAAAGAGTGCTCATCAGCATTTGACGTGAATCCGGGCGTGCATCTGCTGACATTTCTGCCATCTGTGAACGATGCGGAATCAATAGCTTGATGATATCTTCACACACTTTTTGCGATGAAATTTCGGCATGATGGGCTAATCCTGTCGATAGCACAAAGAAACTGCCCGTTGGATCAATCGCCCAATATTCACTGTTGCCTGTCTCGGCTGCGTTGCTGAAACCACCGGAACGAACGCGCATTTATAACCTCCGAAATACAATTTTACTTGAGCTGATTGCAACTCCATGCAAAAAGCGCATTAAGGCACTTCAAAACTACATTAAAATAGGGTTTTGTGCAAAAAACGCGTATTTATTTAATTCGCAATGCGCAATGCGCAATGCGAATGCGCAATTGGGATGCAAAAACTAAAGTGCAACTCTAAAGCTATAATAACTATCATTCTTTAGGAATAACCTTGAGAATCCCCCCCATTGCTAACTGCTAAATAATTACGCATTATGCATTACGCATTACGCATTAGAAAAACAACAGGAGCTCACAATGAAAGCTGTGATACAAAGGGTGCGAGAATCATCCGTAACCGTCGAAAACCAGGTAATATCCAGAATTGGCCAGGGCTATCTCATTTTATTGGGCATCGAAAAGGGCGACACACAGGCAGATTCTGTAACATTGACCAGGAAAATCGCCAATCTGCGTATATTTGCCGATGATGAAGACAAGATGAATCTTTCGATTCTCAATGTGAAAGGTTCGATTCTGCTCGTAAGCCAGTTTACGCTGTGTGCTTTGACGCGCCACGGCAATCGCCCGGCATTTACCGAAGCCATGCCTCCCGAAGAGGCCAACCGCATGTACGAAGAATTTGGCAAAATGCTGGAAGTACAAGGAATTCCCGTACAATACGGACAATTCGGTGCCATGATGGATGTCGCCCTCGTCAATGACGGCCCCGTCACGATTCTGCTGGAATCGAGAGATGGGGCGATTGTGAGATAATGCGGAATGCCGTGCTATCGCCTTCCCTGCGGTCGGCAATACGCACGGCGTTTCGGCCTATTTGCCTGTGGCAAATACGGCCTCAATGACTCATATCGCGTGATTTCTGAGTTGCAGCACGCACGAATGATTGGGCGGCGGCTCGGAAACCGGCATTTTCTGCGGCCAAAACACCCGCCGCAGTCGTACCGCCAGGGCTCATGACATTTTCCTTTAAAATAGCCGGATGCTGAACCTCCAGGAGTTTGGCGGTTCCCAACATAGTTTGTCTGGCGAGTGCAAAGGCCAGATCGCGCGGCAATCCTTCGGCGACACCGGCATCCGCAAGTGCTTCGGTCATCATGGCAAAGAGAGCCGGGCCGCTGCCGCTGAGGCCGGTAACTGCATCCATCATGGACTCATCCTTGATGAAATGGCATTCTCCGGTTTTGGAGAACAATTTCATGGCGAGTTGTTTGGTTTCTTCTTTGAGGGAACTATCGAGAATGACCATGGCCGAGGCACCGACGAGTGCCGGTGTATTGGGCATCATTCGGACAGTTTCACAAACACTGGATTCATTGTAACCGCGCTTTGTTGCAAATTTCAGGTCAGCTTCTTTATAGCCTGCGACAATCGAAAATATTGTTTTTTGAGCACCTTTTGCCAAAATTTGTAAAACATCAAATGCAACACCGGGTTTAACGGACAAAAGGACGACATCGCAATTGTGGGCAATGTCTTCGACTTTTGTCGTGGCAGTCGCCAGATTGCCCAGTTGTTTTGCAAGATTTTGAGCGGTTTCGAGAGCAATATCACAGCATAGAATGGGAACATCGATGATATCTTTCATGGCCAGCATGAGTGCCGTTCCCATTTTTCCGCAGCCTACAACGCCAAATTTTTTCATGATATATCCTTTGTTTTTGCAGATGGATGGACGGATTTGAGGGATCAATGAAATCAAAAAAAGCCGATGTCAAAGACATCGGCTCATTGCTTTGTGGATGCGAATTGCGCGGCGTAGTGGCGACGTGCTATCGCGCGTCGCAGCAAGCCGCGCGGGGGGAGCGGCGTATGACGCAAGTCATAGCCGCGAGGGGGGCGTCCCCCCTGCCCCATCTTATTGCTGCGGAACGTCGTTCGAGTCGTCGTAAGTCTTGATACCGAGTTTACCACGGAGGAGAGAATATTCATCGCTCATGGCAAATTTAGTGAGTTCGGCGACGCGTTCATCGACCGTCAGTTTGGAGAGGTGGATATCTTCGCGGGCGATACAGGTGACTGCAGTTGCGTAATCGGAGCAAAGCAGGAGGCCTGCACGGTCACATGAAAGCTCGACAGCGCGGAGCCATGCGGACACGTTGACATCGCTTCTGGAGAGATTTTCGAGTGAACGACGGATATCATTCTGAAGTGCCTTCGGAACATCCTTGAGGGTGTCGAAGAGAATCTTCTGATTGGCATCCTGAGGAACCAGGCCCTTGAAGAAGTTGATAGCGGCGACGACCATTGCTTTGAGCATGGGGGCACCGAGATCGATACCAGCCATGAAGAAGGACTGGAAGAGGAACAGGTTGCGGGAGATGATGAAGCGGAGTTCGGAGAGCGAACGGCCGGCTTTCATATCATTTGCGATCTTGAATGCATTGTAATTGACATTGGCAAGACGCATACCCGTGGACAGGAACTCGCAATCATAGACATCCGGTGCAGGTGCAATACCAAATGCGCTTGCGGCATTGGTATAGATCTTCCAGAACGGTGAATCGGCATTCTGCGGAAGCTTGTTACGTTTCTTAATACCTTCATCCTTATCCTTGTGGCAGAAGGCCGGACGCAGACTCTGTTGGAAGAGGCTGAAGAGTTTCGTCAGGTCAGAGGACAGGGTTGGATAAAGCAGGTAATTGGTAACAGCATCGGCACTGAGTCTCGGCAGGCGCTGAGCGAGCATGTCATCGACATTATCGTGGTGATCAATCTCATCCTGCATGGCGAGGTTCTTGGCGACGGTGATATCGCTGATGCACCAGGCTTTGTCGAGATCTCCGAGCTGATAATAGAGGAAGAAGAGTGAACGATAATTCCTCTTTTCCTGATCCGGTGTCATGTGATTGCCCTGAAGTTCAATAATCGTGCGGATTTCGTCGATAGCATCCTGACCATGATCCGGCATACGGATGTAGAGTTCGGAGAGGATGGTATGGAGTTTTTCATCCTTCGGCGACAGTTCGCTGGCTTTCTTGAAGGCTTCGATAGCGCGATCCCATTCATTGAGACGTGTACGATAGATTTCACCGAGTCCGTACCAAAGCAGACGTTTGGTATCGTCAAATTCAGAGCTATTGTCGTCATACACACGTTTGATCATCGTGAGGTAATTGCTTTCGAGAGCTTCCCAGTCACGCTGAGCAGTGAGGATACGGTCAATGGCTTCGAAGGCACGAAGTTCACCGACATTGGTGTCGAGTGTCTTATTGAAGTATTCGACGGCCTTTTGATCGATGTTGAGCTCATCACGGTAAATGACAGCGATGGTGTAATAGAATTTGGCAATCTTGTCTGTATTTTCCTCGCTTTCGCACAATCTGTCGATGATGGCGATGGCATTTTCCCATTGACCCGTCGAGTGGTAAATGGTGAGGAGTTCGTTGAGGACGATACGGGAACCCGGCTCAAGTTCGAGTGCACGATAGTAGGTTTCGATCTGGCGATCGGTATCATTGAGATTATCCGCATAAATACGGGCAATTCTCATGAGTTCGGAGAACTTGAGATCCTTGTCGTCCTGACGATCCATGTGGATATTCATATAGTAGACAAGGGCTTCCCAATCGGCCATTTCTTCGCATACATCGATAATGAGCTCGAGGGATTTGGTCTGAGTACCGTCGGCTTCGAGAATGCGTTCGAGAAGTTGTCTTGAAAGAGTGAGTTCACCAGTGGCTTTCTTGGCAACCGCCGAATCATAGTAAATCTGGATGACCTGTTCCTGAGTCAGTTCTTCGCTGAAGCGCTCAAGCAGGCTCTGGAACATATTGTATGCACGGTCATATTCCTGGGCTTCGAGGAGTTCTTCACCCATGCCGAGGAGCGTCGGTGCATAATCCTGATTAAGCTCATAGGATGCGCGATAGAATTCGAGTGCTTTTTCATGCTGTGCGAGATTCTGGCAGCAATAACCGGCTTTGTAATTGAGGGTATCGAGCTGTGAGCTGTCACCGCTGAATGAGACGCCATTAATGACGATTTCATAGAGCAGGAGGGCACGTGCGAATTCTTTATCAGCGAGAGCCTTTTCGGCCAGAGGATAAGCAGCAGAAACACTGTCAGGCTGCTGAGAAAGCGCTTCATTGTAGTAAGCGTATGCGTTGACGGTATCTCCGATGCGGTTAAAGGAGACATCGCCGAGCATGACGTTGATAGCGGCTTTCTGATCGAGTTCGCGTGTAAACTGAACTTTCTGTTTGAGCATCTGGACGAGATTTGCCCAATCCTCATGGCGTTCATATAACGCGCAAAGTGCATCGATTGCGGGCATATAGCTCGGATCAATATCGAGACATGCTTTGTAGCGTTCTTCAGCGGCCTGATCATCCTGCAGATATTTATCATAGAGAGAACCAATGCGCAGATGAACCTTGATGGCTTCTGTTGGATCGGTCAGGGCATTGATGACACGATTGAGATAATCGATGGCGCTGATGTAATCCTCGGCATCCTGATAGAGATCGGCCAGAGCATAGAGTGCAGGAATGTCATCCGGAGAAATGCTGATCAAGGATTGATAGGATTCGACCGAACGATAGGCATCGCCGAGTTTGTCACGATAAACTTCACCGAGTTTGCGGTAAAGCTCGACATGCTCGTTGACATTGCTCAGTGTGTTGATGTGGACATTGAGGATGTCAATGAGATCCTGCCATCTTTCGGCACGTTCATACAATCTCTCGAGTTCAGAAATTGCAGTCAGATTTTCCGGATCAATGAGAGTGACCTGAATCATGCACGTAATGGCATTATCGAGGTCATTGAAGCTCTCCTCATAAACCTTCGAAACCTTGCTGTAGATATCGATTTGTTCTTTGGGTTCAGCAAACGTTGCGAGCTGTTTGTTGTAAACTTCGAGCAAATCTTCCCAACGGCCGAGTCTTGCATCAACTCTTTCGAGAGCGATAAGGGCATCGCGGTTGGTTTCATCCATCGCAACGACAGCAGCATACGATTCAGCAGCTTTCTCGTCGTTGTTGAGGTGATTCTCGTGAACTGTACCAATCTTGAAGCGGACAGGCAGATTCTCTTCCGGAGTCTCAATCACCTTGGTTTCGCGTTCGAGGATCTCAACCAACGGTCCCCAATTCTCTGCCAATTCATTGATACGCTCGAGTTCTTTCATAACATCGAGACGTTCACCAGAGAGCTTGTCAGCCTGTGTATAGCATTCGATAGCTTGATTGACGTCACCAATCTTATCTTCGTAAGCTTTACCTAATTTGAGGAAGATGGTGATGCGTTCATCTGTGACTGTCGTGGAATCGAGTCTCTGACCGAGTGTAGAGACCATGCCCTCCCAGTTGCCGAGTTTCTCGTAAATCGAAGCCATGGCATCCAAAGCTTCGTGATGATTGGGTTCCACGGACAGGATGGTCTGTAAGTGGTTCCATGCAGCATCGCCGTTGCTGAGATGATCGAAATACCAGGTGGCGACCTGACGACGGAGCGTAAAGGTATCGGCGGCATTGGGATCTGCCGATGCAATCATATCCTCATACTGAGCGACGAGCACTTCCCAGTTATTCGTGGCTTCTGCAAGTCTCTGAACTTCCGAGTAGACGGTCTCATCTTTCCAATACTGAGGAACTGCATACTGAACGAGAACATTGAATGCCATTTCGGGCTGCTGCATATTCTCTTCGGCGATCTTTGCACCTTTGAACAGAAGTCCAAGACGCTGCTGAGGATCCTTAACGATATCCGCACGTTCGAGATAGGCATTGAGCAGTTCGCCCCATTTCTCGTGGTTGGTATAGAGTTCTTCGAGAGAGGTAAATGCCGATTCTCTTTCGGAATCAAGATCGAGAATGCTCTGATAGGCTGCTGCTGCCTTATCGATATTGCCAACCTGATTTTCCCAGATATCAGCAATCTGTAGATAGAGGGCAATCTTGTCCTCGATGTAATCCGTAATAGCAATCTTCGATTCAAGTGTGTTGACGACATTTTCCCACTGGCCTTCACTCGTATACAGTCTTTCAAGTTCATTGAGAGCCTGCATCTGAGTGGCATCCAGCTGAACAACATAAAGCCATGTATTGATGGTTTCTTCAACACGGCCAAGATTATCCAGAACGCCGGCGAGTTTGACTGCGCATGCGAGTTGTTCTTCGTATGGGAGCTGACCAGTCTGGAGGATCTTGCTCAAAATCTCAGCAAGTTCATCCTGATTGTCGAGTTTTTCATCGAGAGCTTCAATCGCGCGTAATGTCTCGAGATCTGTGGGTTCAACGCCATGAGCATCGCGCCAGAAGTCGATGGAACGTTCGTCATCTTCGAGTTTGTCACGATAGATACGGCCCAGTTTGCGATAGGTTTCAAGATGGAGCTCAGGATCTTCCGTGCTCAATGGAACCTGACGTTCCACGACATCTGCAACATCCGTCCAACGTTCTGAGCGGTTGAACAAAACTTCGAGGTTCTGCAATGCAGTCAGATTGTCGCCCAGGAAGTCGATAACCTGATACCACAAATCAACAGCATCATCCGGTTTGTTGAGGATTTCACTATTGAGTTGAGCACGTTTGCCCCACAACTCGACGCGTTGATTATCATCCTCTGTTGCGGCAGCTTCTTTATCGAGAACGGTATCCAGCGATGTCCAGTCTTCCCTGCCCTCATAAATGGCTTCGAGTGATTTCAGAGCATCCCAATAACTTGGGTCAATATTGAGAATCTCATTGTAGGCTTCGATGGCGGCATCACCGTCTGAAAGCATATCATTGAGAACTGCGCCCAATCTCATATAGAGATTAATGCGGACTTCATCCGAATCGACGAGCGGAATTTCGCGACGAATAATGGCAACGAGATCCTGCCAGCGTTCCTGAGCCGAATAGATACGATCAAGTGCTTCGAGGCTGACGAGATGCTCCGGATCAAATTGAAGCACCGTCAGATAGCACTTCTCTGCATTCTCAGGATCTTCCAGATGTACATCGAAGGTCTGAGCTCTGCGCAGCATCAAATCCTGTTTGATCACATCATCCTGACAAACGTCATAGGCATTCTGATAGTAGACGACGTTATTGCTCCAATCCTGAATAACCTCGCTGAGTTCGTCGATCTTGTTGAGGCATTCTTCATCACCCGGACGTTCGCAAAGAGCACGCCCATAGATGCCGAGCCCTTCGGGGATCATCTGGAGATTATTGAGATAGACATCAGCAATCTCGAGGAATTTGTCGTAACGTTCGTCATGATCTTCGAGATGATCGATCAGCTGGAGATCGAGGTTGACCAGATTTTCCCAATCTTCAACACCACGATAATAGGCCTCGAGGATGTCAGCAATCGGCTTGCAGCAATGACCTTCCGTGAACATACGGACGAGAGACTCAATGGCCTCAGGACGACCCGGTTCGATCAGAAGCATCTCATTGTAAGCATTGACTGCTTCATCATAATTCTCGAGATACATTTCCTGAACCGCACCCAAACGATAGTGGCATGCAAGGCGGTCTTCGTCGGTTTCGGCAAGGTCAATTTCAGTGTGGAGGATATCAGCAAGATCCTGCCATTTCTGGAGAACTTCATAGAGATGATCAAGTCCCTGGATGGCTTCCATGTCATTGGAATCCATTTCGAGAACTGCACGAAGCGCTTCAATGGATTTTTCGGGTTCATTGAGTTTTTCTTCGTAAATGGCAGCCATGTGCTTGTCGACGATGATGGCAGATGTGGCATCACTCGAGAGTTCCATCGTCAAAGCATTGAGTTTTTCTACAAGTTCCGGCCAGCATTCGCAATTTTCTGCAAGAATGTTGACTTTATCCCAACTCGAATCGCGGGTGACATCGTGAGCAAGTGCACGATACCAGGCATCAAATGCAGCCTTGGGATTCTCGAGCATTTCCTCATGAACCGTGCCGATTGTTCCGAGAAGAGAAATGAGCTCTTCGTTGTCTTCACTGCCGGAAACGAGCACTTCATAAACCTTGACCAGTTCTTCCCAGCGTTCAAGTCCCTGATAAATAGGAACGAGCACTTTGGCGGCTTCGACGGCAGGTTCACCACCCAGCCCAATGATTTCTTCCAAAGAAGCTATGCTGGCTTCATGTGTGGGTTCGAGCTCGAGAACATCGCGATAAACTTCGATGGCACGGGCACAGTCGTCCAGATTGCGATACCAGCATTCAGCCTGACGGAATTTGAAATTAATCTTGGATTCATCATCCTGGGAAATAGCTTCTCTTCTTTGCAAAATCTCAAGAAGATTCGTCATATCGTTGACGGCAATGTACAGTCTGTCTAAAGCCTCGAGTGCTTCAGGATCTTCGGCATCGATCGCCAAAACCTGCTGGTAGCTTTCGATGGCACCGACATTGTCTTCAAGTTTTGTCTCCTGAAGAACACCCATATTGTTATAAAGTGCTTTACGGGTTTCATCATCTTCAGCATTCTCAATCTTTGAAGCATAAACATTGAGCAGTTCTGCCCAGGATTCTTTGCCGATGTACAGTCTTTCGAGGCTGTCAAGTGCAGTCGGTTCGCCGGCTTCATCAGAAAGAATATCTGTATGAATTGCAATTGCCGCGTCAACATCGCCAAGGATCTCTTCGTTCAAAGCTGCAGCCTGGAACAGCAGAGATTTGCGATCTTCGGGATCTTCGACGAGCTTGGATTTTGCCATGAGAACTTCGGCCAGTTCTTTCCAGGACTCTTTCTCACGATAGAGATTCTCAAGAGCATTCAGAATCTCAATATCTTCGGGATCCTGCTCGCGGATCGAGTTGAATGTTGCAATGGCTGAATCGGTATCATCCAGGTGCTCACGATAAATATTGGCGACCATGCAGCGGATATTCTTGGCTGCAATTGGATCTTCGGCATCTACTGTCGATTCTTCCATCACCTTGACAAGGTCTGACCATTTATCGAGAACATCAGCATAATTGAACAACTGATCGAGCGTATCCTGGCTCAGGAGATCCTCTTTGAGGCTGCGAGCATAGGCTTCATAGGCCTTTTCATGTTCCTGGCCGCGCTGCTCATAGAGATTCGCAGTTTCATGGAGCAAATCCCTGCGGCGATCCGGTTCTACGACAACGCGCAGCAACTGCTCATTGGCCCAACAACGACGTTCCCAATTGTCCGTCGCATCGTAAATGGGCAGCAACAGCTCTGAAATCTGTTCGACAATCGAACCCTCACCTTTCTCGAGCATCCGCTCAAGGCCGGCGATGGCAAGTGCATTTTGAGGATCATGCGTCAAAATATTGCTGTAAATCTCGTATGCACGGTCAACTTCATTCAGATGCTCACTCAGGATACCGGCCATCTGACATTCAATTTCATCACGTTCAGCGGTATCTTCCACCAGTTCAAGGCGTTTTTCGTAATTTGCAACAGCCTCTTCCCAGCGTTCACAGGCAGCATACAGACGATCGAGTGATACCATCGCATCGGTGTTGTCCGGATGCTTCTCAAGTATCTCGAGCAATGTCGTAATCGCATCATCATTGCGGTTGAGATATTCTTCCTGAATGGAAGCAATTTGCATATTCAGGTTAAGCAAAGCCTCATCGTCATCTTCGATTAATGCGGCTTCAGCTCTCAAAACTGCAATGACATTTTCCCAGGATTCAAGACGAATGAACGTCTCTTTAAGGTAATCAAGCACTTCCTGGTGTTTACCACCCACTTCGAGTGCTTGTTCATTGTAGGCAATGGCTTTTTCGCGGTTGTCAAGCTGGGATTCCCAGATGTTCCCCAATTCCATGGCATACTGCGTCGCCAAATCCGGATTCTCTTCTTTGGAAACTTCTTTTGCGACATCCTCAAAGATGGATACGACTCTCGCCCAATTATCCGTGCTCGCTGCAATGTCGTTCAAAGCACCTTTGACGATCTCGCCAGCAGGATTGCAAGACATCGCACGGGCCAGACAATCCAGCGTGGCATCCGTATTTTCCAGTATCTCGGAATTGATCTGCGATGCACAGACATAATACGTAATCTTGTCTGCCGGATTGGAGAGCACGTCTGCCAATCTTCTGAGCACTGCCTGAAGTTTTTCGTAATTCTCCTGGCTGGCATACACTTTCGACAAAGCACGGCAAACGGTCTCGGTGGAAACATCATTTTCAAGCAATGCTTCGAGCGCTGCAATGGCACCTTCATGCTCGATGTTCAGCACCAGAATGTTGTCATAGCAGTTGACGCTGGCATCGTATTCGGAAAGATGCAGACGATAGACTTCACCCAATTCGTACCAGAGGGCAATGGCATCTTCGGGATCAATGCCGCGAATGGCTTTTTCAACCCAGAAAGCACCTTCTTCTTCTCTGACAAGACGGGCACCATAGACGACCGAAGTAAAGCCTTCTTCATTGAGTTCAGCTTCAGTACGAGTCTCTGAGAATGCACTGCCAACGCCAAGCAGTTCCAACTGTTTTTCAATGATTCTGGCGAGATTTTCGTAATTCTCGGTTTCTGCATACAGACGGTGAAGTTCAACCAACGGACGAGGATCTTCCGAAATCAGTTCACAAACGCGTTCGTAAGACTCGATAGCCGCTTCTTTATTGTTGAGGTGATTCTCCTGGATTCTGGCTGCACTAAGCAGCGTCTCCGCCAAATCTTCCGGACATTTGGCAAGACCCATGCGGCGGTTATTGACTTCGAGAAGTTCATCAAAACGGCCTTCACGCTCAAGAATGCGTTCCAGAGCACCCAATGCACGGATATCTTCCGGATCATCCGCCAATAAGCCTTCAAAGATCTTCTGGGCTTCATCCGAGGCATTCAAATACTCTAATTGCAGACAGCCAATGCGATATTTCAGTTCGCGTGCGAATTGAGGATCATCACAGCTTTCAAGGTGTTTGCTGAACAGCTTGACGACGTTCTGAGCATGTTTCGTTTTTCCGGATGATCTTTCCAGACCATCGAATGCCTGGGTATAATGGATATTTTCGGTGACAGTCTTGAGATACCAATCGTATGCACTCTTGTCGTTGCCCAGCTTCGTCTCATACAATTTTGCCAGACGAAGACCATAGGCTGAACGCTCATCGCCCTGCTCACACCCGTTGAAGATGATTTCCAGCATCTTCGCGAGTTCTTCATATTTCCCGCGGGATTCATAATGCGGCACCAAAGCTTTGGCTGCAACATCGTCATTCTCGTCGATGACCAGAATCTTTTCGAGTGTGGCCATGGCCTTGTCGCTGTCGCTCAAGGCATTTTCATAGACATTGGCAGCTCTCAGAAGGACGGCTTTCTTGTCAGCATCTTCTTTTAAAGTCTTCGAAAGCTGTTCAAACAGTTTGACAAGATCGGGAATATTGTCGTTGTCAACATAATACTGTTCGAGAGAATCCCAGTCACGTTCTTCAATGAGCAGCTTGCGAAGGTTGTCAACGCCCTTGGTGTAGCTGGGATCAATGGCCAGAACACGACGCCATGTTGCAATGGCGCTCACATTGTCATTGGCCCTGTCACTATATAATGATCCAAGTTTCTGCAGAGCGGTGAATTTTTCAGAGTCATCGCCCATTAATGAAATCTTGCGCTCTGTGATGCCCGCCAAATCTGCCCAGCGTTTTTCGCCTTCATACAGACCTTCCAAAGCATCAATGGCCTCCGTATTCTCGGGATCATATTCGAGCACCTGGCTCCAGATGTCGATGGCAACACCATTGTTTCTCAGCTTGGTTTTGGCGAGATCTGCCATCACTTTGAGCAGTTCAATCTGCTCGGGTACCGTTTCGAGTTTCTGCAATTCCTTGCGGTGAACATCGATGAGTTTTTCCCAGTCACGGCGTTCCGTATAGAGCGCTTTGAGCTGTTCGAGGCTTTCGGTATGGGTCGGCTCGACTTCGACAACTTTCTCAAAGTATTTGATGGCATCGACTTTACGGGAAAGTTTTTCCACATAAATCTTGGCGATTCTCAGATAATAATCGACCTTCGCCTCACCATGTGCCGATTCGGCCTTCGAATCCAAAACCTTGATGAGATCCGGCCAGCGGCGCATTTTCTCATAAATATCAACAAGATTCTCAAGAGCAGCATCATTCTCGGGATCAACCGCGATCAACTGTTCATAGGTCTTGACGACCATCTGTTCCTGCTTGGTTTCGTCGCGATAGATGCGGATCATCTCATTGTAAAGGTCAACCTTGTCCTCGAGTTTTTCGGTGACACCAATGAGTTCCTTGTTGAGCACATCGACGTATGCATTCCATTTTTTCTGATCGCGGCTCAAAACGGCCAGACGAAGTTTCAAACCAATATCAGCGGTCTGTTTGCGGCTTGCATTGCGGATATAACCCACTGCACGGTCAAGCGAATTGGCGCTCAATGCATATTCTGCCGTACGGTGTGCAATTTCGACGGCGGCTGCCGTTTCGTCAGAAATCTCTGCCTTGACCTGAGCTTCGACGGCCTGCTCCACCTTGCGCCAGTTCCCGGAGGCTACCACGCCGAGATTCTCAATCACGCGTTTGGCAAGTGCATCTTCATAGTTGGCAAGACGGGCTTTTCCTTCTTCAATGTCAAGGCCGCGCAGGCACTGAATCAAACCGGCACTTTCACCAATGGCAAGCTGGCCTTCATCCGATGCTGTGTCCATTGCAACCGCATGTGCCTCGATAATATTCGACCAAACTTCCTGCTCACTCGTAATTAAACGGCTGGCCGCAAGGAAAATATCAAGTGCCATCTCGGAATGGGCATTGAGTGCCATGCCCCATACCTCTGCAACCTGAACATCGCCGGGATTGTGAAAATCTGCCAGACGAATCGCTTCGGCATAACCTTCAACCGTTTCCAACGAAAGATAATAAGAAACGCGATCTTCCCACGACATGTGCGACAAATCAACAGCCGGCCCGACCTCGTCAGCTTCTTCAGATACCTCCTGTGGAGCTTCCTCAACTTCTGCAGCCGTCTCAGAATCTAAATCTGCAGCCGCTTCAGAATCTGAAGATGCTTCCTGAACATCTTCAATTTCTTCAGACGGTGTCCCTTCCGAGGATACTTCCTGAGATGCGTCTTCAGAAACGTCCATTTCTTCAGCTGCTTCCACCTCGGGACTCAATTCTTCCTCATTCCTGATTTCTTCGCTCATGCTTAACCCCTGTAAATGCACATGATTCTATGCACAAATGATGCAATGCATCCGAATATGACGCAAAAATGCGCACGATAAAATATGATAATGAGAGAGCCGATCATACGACCCCAAAAATAGCATTACCTTGTACTACACCTAATCATTTATCGCAAGATTCGAACAGCATGGATCCCTTCTATTCAAAAAAAAAAGTCCCGGCGTATTCGCAAACGCAGTGCGCGAATAGACGGGACACCATAGAAGCCGTATTGCGCAGCAAAAGGCTTCTACCCCATTGATTATAAAAATGATTTTTTGCGCTGTTATTCCGGCCTGCGGCCTCCATACGCACGCGCTTTCGCGCTATTCCGGCCTGCGGCCTCCATACGCGCGAAAATGTTGTTCAATCCTGCATATTTCCCCATAACTTCGCTGATAATGCAAAAAAAAATGTAACAACGACTTTCTGGATGGCATCATTCTTATGAAGGAATTGGCCTTCCTTTGAAATGAGGTACACGATGTTTGCAAGCGGGTTCATCTGAAGTCTGGTTTTCCCCAAAACATAATGTACAGCCAACCGAGGGGCGGTTTACAGTATGAGAATTCCCGGACGCGGGAATGCATGCTGCAGCGCTGTGCATGCCAGGCACATCGGGATGCTCTTTTTTTACGACAATCCACGTCGGAAAGGGGGCGGTGTGCAAACTTGCTGTCATTCTGGGTTGGACGGTGAGTCGGCGGGCGGGGATGGGAGAGAGAGGTAACCCTGGTAAGGGTTACCCTGGGACTGGCTTTTCCAAATTCCTGGACTCCACGGTCAATTCCGACACTTCCCTGCAAAATTACAATGACGTTATTTTGATTTTATGACACTTCAAATGCGACTGCATGACATCGCGGATCTCTTCTGCACCACGCGTACCGATATCGCCGACAATGGCCGTGATGTGAGGTCGGCGTGTCAGCAAATCCGTTGCCATACTCCGAATATCGTCCACAGTCACTGCGAGCAGATTTTCACAATGCACCCGAATATCACATGGCATTTGCTGCAGTTTCATCGTACTGAGCCACTGCGTCAACTGCGGTGCCCCATCGAGCATGCCTTCATGCTCCCAGACGACGCGGCAGCGAAGGCGATCAAATTCTTCAGGATTGACCCCGCTTTCGGCGATTTCACGAAGCAGCCCGTAAATCGCATCAATGACTTTGCACACCCTGCGATGCCTGCACGAAGCACGGATCTGCATCAATGTGGATTCACGCGTCGTACTCAAAAAAGCTTCCGCATCGTAAACCAGCGCGAGTTCTTCGACAAGACGCCGCGAAAGACGGGATGCCATGCCGTCATCCAGAACCCGAACAAGCATTTCGAGTGCAGAAAAATTTCGTGACAGTGTCGAACCGCACAAAAAACCAAGTGACAACTCACTCTGCGTCGCACCATCGTATTTTTTGATGCAAAGACGGGGGGCAACCTGCGTTCCCGATTCGAGTGCAGAACGATAGCACTCAGGCATGCTGCGCGCCGTCCAAATGCTTGCATTCGTCCGTATCGGTTCGAATGCATGTTCCAGGGCACGAACAAACTCAGCACTGTCCCCTATCGGCCCGGCAGCCACAATCAGTATGTTCGAAGCCGCATAATGTGATTCATAAAATGCCATCACCTCGGCACGCGAAATATTGACGAGGTCATCCGGATCACCGGCAATCGGCTTGCCGGCATCCCCATAAAATAAGGATACAATCCAGTCATCGACGTTGATAAGAGTCTTGTCGGCATCGTAATCCCCGATGATCTCTTCGCGATTGATGTCGCGTTCAGCTGCAATCCCCTGCAGTTTCGGTGTGCTCAGCACATCCCCGAGGAGATAGACGACCGGAATGAGCGACTGTGCTGGCATCGAGACATCAAAACTCGTCACTTCCCGCGCGGTATAGGCATTAAAATCCGCGCCGAGATTTTCAAATGCTTCCGAAAGTTCGCGCAAACTCGGATATTGTTTTGAACCGCGAAAGATCAGGTGCTCGAGCATGTGAGCTGTCCCGGGGAGACGTTCATTGCGGCATCCGGAGGCAACATTGACGAGCAGACAAATGCGATGAAGCTCCGGACGCTGACAAATCAGGACACGCATCCCATTGGAAAGACTGTGATTTTCAATATTCAAAGCTTTGGGAAGCTCAGGAAGTTTTGACATGAATCATCCTCGGGAAATTTGCTCAAAAAGCACGATGGCGTTACAAACATACCATAAGCATGACGCAAAATGCGCCGTTTATTTCTTTACATCGTGAGCTTAATTATGCATCGCCTCAGTAACCTCGGAATTTTTTTGCTCATCTCATTTTTCTGTTTTGTGTGCTGCTCTGTCGGTGTCATGGCCGGATTCCCCAATCTTGCCGTTGCACTGGGGATGCTGCTCGTTCTCGTCATGACATGCGGCTTTTATTATGCCACGCTGCATTTGCAAAAAGTCCACTGATTTCAATGCGTAATGCGTAATTGAAATGCAAAACTCAAGGGAAAGTCTAAAGCTTAAGGTAAAGAGCATTCCAAATGCGTAATGCGTAATGCGTAATTGGGTTGCAAAACTAAAGGTGAAGTCTGAGGCTCATTGTGAATGGCATTCCAAATGCGTAATGCGTAATGCGTAATTGGGATGCAAAACAACAAGGGCAACTCTAAAGCTAAAAACTTTATTCTTTAGAAATAACCTTGAGAATCCTCTCATTGTTCATTGTTCATTGTTCATTACTAATTGTTCTCTTTCCCTCATGAGTTCGATCCAAAAGACCGGATAAATCAAGGGGATAAAGACAGAAATCGTCAAAAGGAAAGCCGCAATCAAGAGATGGTCCAACCCCATCTCGATGCATGCACCTCCCCACAGGCAGGCAATTGCCATATAAGGCAGGAACCGAACTGCCAGTGTTTTAAAGGGATTGCTGACTATGGTTGAGGCAGCCATTGAAAGTGCACGCATAAATCCCGGGCCGGAAATCATGCGCTGTGCAACGACAGCCGGATGAAGCACACTGCTGATCAGCAGCATCCATAGAGAAAATGCCATTAAAATGATCGCTGAAGGTGCATGGCTGACGAGGATATAATAAGTACACAAGCCAAAAGCCAGGTAACAAAGCCCTTTGAGCAGACCAAAGACAAAATCGATGCCCATCATGGCTGGCAAATCCTTAATCCATGGCCCTCTCGATTCGGTTTGACACGATGCACGCTCAAAGTGACGCCACCATGCGACTTTGCATGCAGACGTAAACACCCACCATCCCATAATGGGAAATCCCATAAAAATCGCCCATTTCCAGAACGTGTTCAGACTCACGACATCGGTATTCCCCGTGAGCAGATATTGAATCAGCACTAAAACAGAGAAGGCCATTCCCCATCGGAATACCAAACCGAAACACTGGATCCATACGGGATAGGAAATGCCTTTGATGCCATGTATGCCCGATTTCAGCGCATGACCAATGAAAGAAGATTGATTTGCATTCATTATGTCAGCGCTTTCCTTTTGGATTTATTGGATTTATTTTTTTCGTCGATCTCGGTTTTGTTCACAAAATACTTGACAAATTTGGCTTCGGCATCGGGCGTGAGCACCATGATGATTTCCGAATCTTCGGGAATGGGCTCAAAAGGCGAAGGATTGATGACACATCTGCCGTCGATGATCATGGCAATGACAGAACAACCGGTCAAAGGACGGAACTGCAGGTTGACCAAAGATTTGCCGACCATCTTCTGCGGTGTTTTCATCTGAATGGTATAGAGTCCCTCGACCATCGTGTAGAGATGTCCCTGTTTGAGGTTATTGAACTGAATCGTAGAGGCCATGGTCGAAGACGACAATACGAAATCAGCACCGGCTTTATGGATGGTAGAGACATTTCGTTCGTTGTTTGCACGAACGATAATCTGTGCTTCTGGTCTGAGTTTTCTAAAGTACAGTGTCAGGTAGATATTGATATCATCATCTGCCGTCGTAATGAGCATGGCAGAAGCCTCAAAAAATAGAGTCGATTTAAGGAAATTCAAATCTGCGGCATCGCCGATAACCAGATTTTGGGCGAATTCATTCCATTCACTGCCCGTGGGTTCGGTTTTATCAATAATGGTGAATGGCGTTTCTTTTTCGCGCAAATAGCGGGCAGCGGCGAGTCCGACACGTCCGGCGCCGAGAATGACGACGCCATTGCCGGCTTCTTTGTCCGATGAAAACTGTTTGTTGTAGTCATCGAGCTGTTCGTCTCCCATAGCCATCACGAGAATGGAATTCTCGGTGATTTTGGTATGAGGCCCGGCCAATTCGAAATTGCCGCGTTCCCAAACGCCGACGACCGTAATGTTGAGTTTTCGTCGCAGATCCGCATCTTTAATGGTTTTTCCGACCAATTCGGTACCGGCAACACGTGCTTCGACAATTCTCAAATCATCGATTTTACCCATAATGTGTGCGGCAACACCGTCATTCGAGGTCGATCGTGCAAGTGCCCTGCCCATCAGATCGCTGATATCATGTACCTGGCTGCTGCCGGCGAGTTGGAGAATGTCGATGGAATCGACATGATTGGCAAACGAAACGATGGGAACGGTGTCGCTGATTTGGCGAACCACAAAGACAATATTGGTATTGATAGGATCGGATTGGGATGTCACCGACACCAGTGCTGCCTGATCAACCCTTGCATTGATATAGGTCTGTGGCTGACGGATATCACCTACGAGTACTTTGATACCCTGATCACTCAGCCGTTCTGCATCGGCAACATTTTCAACAATGACGGCATAGGGAATCTGGTGCTGCACAAGGCGTGCAATGAGGGCTTCAGTAGCTGAATCAAAGTAAGTGATGAGCACATGATCCTTCATGGTCTCGGGGAGCTTTTTGGGAGCCGTCACTTCTTTTTGTGCTGCCATCAGTGGGTTGTACACAAACTCAATAATGACAAATGGCAGCATCACGAGCATGAAGATAATGCCCGTCAGATTGACGAAAATGGTAAATAATTTACCGGCATCTGAAGTGAATACAATATCACCAAATCCTTGAGTCGATAAAACGACAAGTGTCCAGTAAATACCTGTAATAAATGTATAGCCACGCCCTTCCAGCATCATAAAGAAATGAAACAATGCCGAATCGACGATAATAAGTACGCCTAAGATGAGCATGAACCAAAAGAGGAATTTCCGGCTAGAACCGGAAGACCGCTTTTTCATGGCATAAAATAGAGTGACTGAGGCTCCACGCATACACTATTTCTCATTCATCACAAAAAAACACCAAAGAGGAAAAGCACCCTTGAGGGCGTTATATCCCATTAGGGAGAAATTATTACCAAACTCAATCGAATTTGATTACTGTTTTTTTTAATAATAAAAAAACCGCATGAATTCTCATGCGGTTTTTTAGTTTTAAAGGTCGTGTCAAACGCTAGATGAGCGTTTTGGGCGGAATGACTGCACCTTTGGGAATGACTGTAATGCCATCGCGGACATAATAGAATTCGCCATCGAAATTGTAGCCTTCGGGTTGACGACGAATGATGACATCATCGCCAATTCTCGCATTTTTATCGATGATGCAATGTTCGATAGTAACGTTCTTGCCAATGCCCATAGGAACGGAATACTTCTTCTCATCACCGCTGAAAATCTTGGGATTTTCTTCTTCATAATAGTCGGCACCGAGCATGACAACTTCTTTGAGCGTAGCTCCCGGACGAATGATACTACGCACGCCGATAACCGAATCTGAAATGATGGCTCCGTGCAGGTCTGTTCCTTCAGCTACGAGACTGTCGCGGATAGCAGAACGAATGATTCTTGCCGGTGCCAATGAACGCATGTGCGTAAAGATCGGATGTCCTGGGCTGTAAAGCGGGAACGGAGGATTGACTTGAGTAGCCTGAATATTGGCCTGGTAAAATGCAGAAATAGTCCCGATATCTGCCCAATACCCTTCGTGTAGATGTGTCGCGATTTTGACCTTGCCGATCAAGCCGGGAATGATCTGGCTGCCGAAGTCATTTTCATCGCTCTGCAGGCATTCCTGAAGCAATTGGGTTTTGAAGACATAAATGCCCATACTGGCCAGATACCAGCCATCATCGGGATTTAACCCAACCTGATAGCAAAGTCTGTCGGGTGCTCTGAATCTTTCGATAACTTCGGGATCTTTGGGTTTTTCGACGAATTCTTCGACATATCCCTCATCGTTGACGCGCAAAAGCCCCATGCGGGAGGCATCTTCACGGTTGACCAGATAAACCGCCAGCGTCAATCCTGCATCCATCGCACGATGTCTGTTCACCATCTTGGAATAATCCATGCGATACAGATGATCACCCGATAAAATCAGGGTTTCCTCACTGGCAAAGTGCATGATGTGATGGAGTGTCGCACGAACGGCATCAGCAGTTCCCATAAACCAGTCCTGCTTCTTTTCGGTCTGTTCTGCCGCCAGGATCTCGACAAAACCTTTCGAAAATGCATCAAATTTGTAGGCCATCATAATATGGCGATGAAGACTGGCACTTAAAAACTGTGTGAGCAAAAAGACTCGGTTAATGCCGGAATTAATGCAGTTCGACAAGGTAATATCAATCAAACGATATTTGCCAAAAAGTGGCACGGCCGGTTTGGCTCTTTCGTGTGTTAACGGAAATAAACGACTGCCTCTGCCACCACCCAATACGACAGCTACTACGCGTTCCATAAGATTCCTCCCTCTCATCACGCTTACTTCTGTGAAGGAACAATAATTTTTGATGGTTTTGGATAATTTCCCCAAAAATTTCGGTCACAATTATCTTTCTACTCTCCAAATATAATACACTCAACTGAAATTTCGAATTATTTTCGAAAAATGCGAGCGGATATTGAACTACATCTATGATGTCATTCGCACACAAAACCACATTAGGTATAAT
>JAGACY010000345.1 GCA_017613855.1 Pseudomonadota bacterium | reverse complement strand
GTTCGAGAGGCGCCGATGGCGCTGACTCGAACGCCTTTCCCCCGAACCCCCTTGAACGGTGTCATAAGATGAATAGCCGAACGTGAAACGACATCGTGTCGTACACGTTCGGGCGGCGACTTCGTGTCGCCGCTCATATAGGGAATACATACAGCCACCCACAGTGATTTGATATCTACGTTGGTTTAAGATCGTTTTTATGTGTTCAGTATTTTAAAAACGTGAAAATTATGTCATGGTGCGCATGTTTAGGTTATTGAGTTTGCCGTTCTGTACGGTAAATGCAATCTCATTGGCATGGGCTGATTAAATGCGAGTCATTTTTCATTGCGATGTTAATAATTGTTTTGCCAGTATTGAAATGGCAATCCATCCCGAATTGCGCCGGTTTCCCATTGCCGTTGCCGGCGATCCCCATGAGCGCCGTGGCATTGTTCTGGCAAAATCCGAATCGGCAAAGAAATGCGGCGTCAAAACCGGCGATCCTTTGTGGCGTGCCCGGCAGAAGTGCCCTCAGATTCGATTTGTTTTGCCGCATTTTGAGGTCTACGAGCAGTATTCACTCGCGATACGCCAATACTATGAACAATATACCGAACGTGTCGAGCCCTTTGGGCTGGACGAGTGCTGGCTCGATGTGACGACGCGCCGGTTGGGGGAGTGCCGTTGTTATTTGCCTTTGGCCGAAAAAATTCGTTTGGATATCAAACGCATCTTTGGTGTGACGGTTTCGATTGGGGTCAGCTTTAACAAGATTTTTGCGAAACTTGGTTCTGATTTGCGAAAACCCGATGCAGTTACACTCATCGATCCTGAGCATTTCAGGGCACAAATCTGGCCTTTACCCGTGTCTTCATTGCTCTATGTTGGTCGTTCGACGGTGCAGAAACTGTGGCGTGCCGGAATTTTTACGATAGGTCAGCTTGCCAATGTTTCGCCTGTTTTTATTCGCGGTCTGCTGGGGAAGAATGGGGTAAAACTTTGGATATATGCCAATGGGAAAGATGATTCTCCGGTTTTGGCTCCCTATGAGCAGCCTTTGCGCCAATCCCTTGGGCATGGCACGACGCTTTCGGTGGATGTCGGTTCGATTGCAGATCTTTGGCCGACGATTCTCATGCTTTCTGAGCATATTGCCCTTGGGCTGCAGGCTGAAAATTTGATTGCCTTTGGGCTGCAGATGTATGTCCGCCGGTCAGATTTGACATTCCAGCAGTTTCAGATGGCATTGGATTTTGGGCTTTCATCGAGTCGAATGATTGCCGACTACAGCCTCATGCTTTTGACGCAGAATTACGATTGGGAACAGCCCGTTCGGGCAATCGGCATTCGCCTGTTTGATCTGCATTCGCCCGATGAACCGCATCAATTGTCGCTTTTTGGTGTGCCGGATCAAAGCAGGAAAGATCAGGCTTATGCGCAGATTGACGGTGCGGTCCGGCAAATACGCACGCGCTTTGGGGAAGATGCGATTGCCGTTGGGCATTTGCCCAAACTTAAGCATTGGTGCCATCCGCCTGGGGGGACGAATTTATAAAAAAAGCCTGGCGTATTGGCCTGCAGGCCAATAGCCAGGCGCGCAGGGCGTATTGGCCTGCAGGCCAATAGCACGCGCAATTAATCTTCATGATTATACTTTTTCCAGAACCGGTCATTCTGTAGGTTGATCGGTTCACCAATGGTGACGCTCAAAAAATTGCGTGCCAGCCGCGTATACCATTCATCGCCGCAAATTTTGAGACCTTCGAGGCCGCCGTTGCGCGCGCCCGAATAACGGCCGACCCATGATTTTGGCACATTGTACAGGCAAACCCCGTATTCATTTCCCAATTGAAGCAGGCCTTTGAGGTGGAGTTCCGAGGGAGAGACGACGCTGACAAGCGCTGTAAAGGGGGCGATATGGTGTTCGGTATAAAGCCAGTAGGCCGTGACGGCACCGGTCCTGTCGGCACCATGAAGACAATGCAGGTACACAGAGTTGCGCGGTGCTTCGCGCAGGATTTGCATGATTTCGTCGACGCGCAGAAGGCGCGTCCGCATCGGGAAGCTGTAGAGCTTCATGCCCAGTTTTTTGGCGCGTTTTTCGACTTCGGGCGGGAGTTTATGCAGACTGATGATCGTCGTAATGCCGAGGGTTTTGAATTCAGCGAGATCGTCTTTATCGGGCATCGCGCCAACGAAGAAAGTGTCTACATTTCGGAAGTTACGGGGCAGAGCCTGAGCCTGAGGTGTAAAACACAGCCCCATAAGGAGTACCAGAAATGTAAAAAACAAGCTGTTCCGCATGCGTCCCTGCATTTTTAATTCGGAATTCGGAATTCGGAATTCGGAATGATTAAGGTATTCTTTATATCATTTCTAATGACTTTGAGTTGTTTTAGCTTCAAAGGCATCTTTGGGGGCAAACTTAATTGTGCATTGCGCATTGCAAATTGCAAATTAAGAATGGCAGTTCCCCTAAGCTTTAGACTCAGCTTTTAGTTTTGTAAACCCAATTCCTCATTCCGAATTAAATAGAGTCAAATCGTAAGAAATGCATCGAGAAATTGCCGCGTCCGTGTGTAATGGTGCGCAATTTCATAGAATAGCCAAACATATTGCGCAGCGGCACGATAGCATGAATAACACTTCGCAGGGGATCATTGTCAAGATTTTCGACAATCCCTTTGCGGACGGTCAAATCCGAAATCAGGTCGCCGATATTCTCGTCTGCCGCAATGATATCGACACTCATGAGGGGTTCGAGAATGCGCGTGCCCACTTTTTTGTAGGCATTTCGGACGGCATCGCCAGCGGCAATGCGCGAACCAACGAGATTGACGCCGCCTTTGGCGTCGGTTGCAATGGCAGTGACGCGCACCTGGGCATCGACCATTTCAAATCCGTTGGGGCCGTAGAGCATGGCATCGCGTGCAGCGCCCACGATGGCATCGGCGGTTTCGGGGCGAATGTAGGGATGATCTTCGGGCAGATCGAGTTTGCATACAATGCCGGCATCGCGGTCGAGCGGGGAGACTTCGACAGAAACCTGACCAAATAAGACTTCACCTTCATGTTCGCGTTCAAAGGTCGATGTTTCACTGATGGTGCCGAGGAGGGCTTCCTTGCATACGACATTGGGATTGCCTTTGCGCACGAGCACATTGAATTCGCGTTTGAGCCTTTCACATGCAATTTCAAGGTGCAGTTCGCCCATGCCTCGCAAGATCAATTCGCCGGTTTCTTTGTCTTCTTCAAAGATGATGGTGGGATCTTCTTCGTGGATGGCATTGAGTGCTTCGACGAGCTTATCTTTGTCCTTGATGGATTCGGGCTCAATCGAGATGGACATGACCGGGTCATTGGCTTCGATCTTTTCGAGCAAGATCTGGCTCGATGGTGCACACAAGGTATCGCCGGTCGTCATGCCCTTTGTTTTGACCATGGCGACGAGAGATCCTGCACCGGCGGATTCGACGCGATCGACGCGATTGGCATACAGCCTAAAGATATGCTTGATTTTGAAGGACTGATTTTGGGTCGCATTCAAGATGGCATCGCCTTCTTTGAGGACACCTGAATAGATGCGCACAAAGGCGAGTTTTTTGGCTTCAATTTGCTGAATTTTAAAGATGAGGCCACAGAAGGGGGCGGATTCATCGCGTGAATGCTCGATGGGGCGGCCTTTAAAATCGGTGCCTTCGAGCGGCGGCAAATCACCGGGGGCCGGCAGGTAGTCGACGACGCCGTCCATGAGCGGCTGAATGCCCTTATTTTTGAGGCCGGAACCGCAAAAGACGGGAACTGCCTTGAGGGCAATCGTCGCACGGCGCAGAGCTGCTTTAATGGCTTCATTCGAGATTTCATCGCCATTGAGATAGGCTTCGGCAATCTCGTCGTCTTCGTCCGCGAGTTTTTCGATGAGCTGTTCACGGCCTGCCACTGCCTCATCGGCCATGTCTGCCGGAATGGGGATTTCGACGATACTTGCGCCTTGATCTGCCTCACTAAAGGAATAGGCTTTTTGCTCAATCAGATCGATGACGCCAACAAAGGACTGGTTGTCGAAAATGGGTCTTTGAAGTGCAATGGGATGGCCGCCAAGAATATCGTGGATTTCCCGCACACAGCGGTCAAAATCTGCGCCCGGCCTGTCCATTTTGTTGACGAAGGCAATGCGGGCGACTTTATGGCGATTGGCCTGGTACCATACGGTTTCGCTCTGTGGTTCGACGCCAGCGACGGCATCGTAGAGCGCGATGACACCATCGAGCACGCGCAGGCTGCGTTCCACTTCGACCGTGAAATCGACGTGGCCCGGTGTGTCAATCAGATAGATATCTGTGTCTTTCCATTGGATTTCATTGACCGCGCTGCTGATGGTAATGCCGCGTTCGCGTTCCTGGTCCATGAAATCCATGGTGGCCTGGCCGTCATGGACTTCGGCAATGCGATAGGTGCGCCCCGAATAAAACAGTATTCGTTCGCTCACCGTCGTTTTGCCCGCATCAATATGGGCCATAATACCGATATTTCTTACACGTTCTGTGCGTTTTCCCGCCATAAAAAGTCTTCCTTCCTAATGATTATGCGTCCACATCACAGAACGCCTTAAAACGGCCAGAATATTAACAGTATCACAGCTTGTAGTAAAGATTGTGAACTGTTCTAACGATAGATTTCATCGACCAGCTGGGTGGCAATGACCAATCCCGAGTCATACGAAAGGTAATCGAATATGGTGACGATTTCCTCATCGGTCATTTCGAACAGTGCCGCCAGGTTTGCAGCGCCCTTGGCCAGGGAGAGTACATTGAGACCGGAACCGGCAACGGCATTAGCCATCTGTGAGATGATGTTCGAGGCATCTCGCGAGAGGGTCGCGCCATTCGTGTAGATCGTCTTCATTTCTGGTGCGTAGACCACGCGGATTTCTGCTTCTACAAAGAATTTCATGGTCGAAACCAGCGATTCTGCCCAAAGGCCATAGCTTGTAACCGTCAGCATGATGCGCAGATCGGGATTGGCATCATTCCCAACGACTTTCAGATGGGTGGTTCCTTCGAAATTGTGGTTAAAACCATCGGCCATCGAGGCGCCTACTTTTTGAGGCTCAATGAGCCGATTCAGACGTGCCGCCTGATCGTTGCTCAATGCCGATGTGGCTACGTTCGATGCCGTATTGACGATGGCCCCGACGGTTCCCAGTTTGCCGATACCACGGACGACGCCGCTCTCTTCAATATTGACCGAAGCATTGGTCGTGGTCTTGACCTGGTTGGAGTAATTATTCGATTGTCGGACATAATCTTTTAATGTTGGCCCGCATCCCGTCATGATGAGTATGCAAAGCAAGCCAATACAACTCAGAATCGCTTTTTTCATAGTTTACTCCTTAGTAGAAAATTAATGCCCGTAACGCGTCCCAGTTTGTTTGGGTCTGCCGTAAGGATAGATGTGTTTTACGAGCCGATAGGCAATACCAAAGCCCGTATGGTAAGCGAGGTAATCCATGACCATCACGATTTCCTCATCTGTCATCTCCAAAAAGGCTGACAAATTTGCCGCACCCCTGGCTAAACGGCTTACATCGTTAATCGCCTCAAGCGTGGCATACTGGGTATGGGACAGATGTCCATTGACGTACACGTGCATGTGTGTCGAGTTGGCCATCTCGGAAATCACATTCGATGCCGATCTCATGTACGAAACACCGTTAGAATAAATCCGCTTATTTTCAGGCGTATAGATGATGCTGATATTCGCTTCGACAAAAAACTCCATGGGTGATGCCAGCGAATGAGCCCAAAGCCCATATTTGTAAACATCAATATGAAGCATCAAGTCCGGTCCCGCGTTGATATCGACAGGTTCCAGATGGGTTTCATTATGGAAACCAAATTCAAAACCATCGCTGACTGCAACCGCAATGGTCGCTGGATCAATAATCTTGTTCAGCCGTTCTCGCTGTTCTGCATTAATGGCAATCGAAGCAATCGTTGTTGCAAGATTGACAAACGCACCCAAACCATTTGAATCGGCGACTTTGTTGGGTTCAATGTTGACTGTCACATAACCGGACGCCGAAACGTCATTCGAATATGTCGAACACTGGCTGACGTATTGTCTGAACGATGGTCCGCATGCAGGCAGCGTCAAAAGAAAAAATAGACCTATACAGGTCAGAATGAGTTTTTTCATGCAGTGTTTCTCCTTTTGGAGGGACGGCTTCAAAAATACCAGACACTCAAAGGCAAGAAGACTTTATTATACCCCAAATTCAATAAATAATGAAATATCTATGCCAATTTTGAATTGTTCTGATTCTTTTATGTGCGCAAGCTATGTGCCTTGCGGCACATACGCTTTTGCGGGCGCGTCTATGCAAGGCATACGACGCGCCATATAAAAAAAGCCCCGGCAATGCCGGGGCAAATGAACTCAAAGCGAATGACTATGCGTCTTTGTGTTCTTCATCACATTTGCATTCGCCGTCTTTGCATTCGCATGCAGCTTGCTCGCCTGAATCATCGCGATTGTCATCTTCTGCATAAAGTTCGCCGAGTGCTTCGATGTATTTGTCGCAGCTTTCGGGCAGCTTGAGTTCGTCGCGCTGTACGAGGGTGTAAACTTTTTTACCAAGTTTACGATAAATTTCATTGGCATCGCGTTCGCGGATTTTTTCTTCGACGGCACCTTTGACATCTTTGCTAAGCTCGGTGGCTTTTACTGTGGCACTGTCAAATAAAGAACTGGCGGTTTTGCTTGCGCTGCCCAAAAATGAAGAAAGTCTGTCTCCGAATGACATTTCTTTTTTCTCTTCTTTTACTTCTTCGTTTTCTGCCATGTGGTTTGCTCCTTAAAAAAGCCAGAAATCTGGCAATGAGTTAATGACAGGCCATTGGATGTGCCTGTCTGAGTTCATTGTATGTCTTCAAATATCTTTCTTTGCGGAAAGAATTCGTTTCTTTCGATTCGTCTGTATCTGTAATTGCTTCCTGAAGAATAGTGCATGCCTCTCCGGACATTCCATTTTGCGCATAGAGTACAGACAACGCAAATAGAAAATCGTAGGAATCATTATTTTGTTGCGCAAATTCTTCCAGCTTTTGGATCTTTTTCTCCAGAGGCATGGCAGATTGTTCGACCTGCCAGCGCAGGAATGCAATTTTCTCTTCCGGGGGTTCAATACTGGCACGGGGCAATTGAACGGCAGCCAGTGAAACCCATAAATGCCGATAAATGAGATTCAGAATATCGCGTTTATCGTGACGCAGTTTCCCGCTTCTATCCAATAGATTTTCTTTGGCTGCAAACTTTTTAAAGGCATCAATATCGGCATCAATGGCTTTGGCGATATCCGGGGCTTCAGTACTGCAGCGTGCGATGATCTCGCTACGCTTGGCTTCATCCCCATTAAATACGGCAACCCATTCATCAAAAGAAGTCTGGCTGGCCCAATAATCTGCCGACATCGTTTTGGACATGGCGAGATCCATGCTGTCTGCATTAAACTTTTCGGCCCAGTCATTGATGTCTTCTGATTCATTTGCCACACGCCCCCGATACATGAGCCAGTCACAGAGCACAGCTTTGCCTGGTTCTGTTTCCAATACTGCTATGGGGGCTCCAAACCATTGTCCATAAGCTTTATGGAGCAGGGCAATTTGACCATCCAAGGGTTCGAATGTGACTTGAGGTGAGTCGTTTCGTGAAGGTACTGCCAGCATGATAATAAAACCAATGATGAGCAGGACGCCTACGATAATCATGACTTTTTTACTGGTATTCATGCATTATCAGCCTTTTGTTAATAAAAGAACACAGCACTTAATCGCTGTTTATTTCACAAGAAGGATGGACTGACCACTATTATTTTCATCTATTGTTACTACGCAGCCAACAATCTATCGGGTTAACATTGAATAGCATCGGGTTACGGCCTGCTTGACGGCATCGGATTGCTTGGCATGTTTTGAATAATCAAGCGCTTCTTCGTATTTTCCCATATTGGTGCAGGCAATTGTCAAAAATTCGTAGGCCCTTTGCGTCTGATCATCATCGGTGGCATTTTTTTTCATTTGGTGACCATAGGTTTCGAGAGAACTCCAGTCATGTTCCCTGGCGGCAACCAATCCTCTTTCATACGCACTTTCGGCAGCAAGACTCGCTTTGGGCATTGGGAAGCCTCCCAAAGCTTTGGATGAAAAAGCCTCTTTGAGCATCGTAAAGCTGATGTAGATGAGATAGGCGGATATGATGATCATAAAGATGCTTTTGCTGAGGCATGAGTATGCCAGGATCGCAAGGGCAAACAGGATGCTGATGATGGACGAAACTTGCAAAACCCGTTTGGGTTTGAGGAATTTGCCTAAACAATAAGTCAAAACTTTGGAACCATCCATGGGCCTGACGGGAAGCAGATTAAAAATACCCCATGCGAGGTTGACCCATCCGAGATAACGTAAGAAAATGAACAGATAACCATTGAGGGCCAGAATTTGTGCACCACAGAAATACATCAGCAGACAGAGCGCACCGCCGATGATGAGGCCGGCCAGAGGCCCTGCAAATGTGATACGGAAATCCTGCTTGGCGTTTGCCGATCGCGCATGCATGGTGATTCCCCCCATTCCATGCAGTAGAATTTGGGGGTCAAGGCGGTAATGCTGCGCAACGAGTGCGTGGCCGAATTCATGAAACAAAACGCCCAGAATGGCGCAAATGCCGAAAATAATGGGAGAATCCGCATTGATGCTCAAAATGACGATGAGCAATAAAAACATGGGGTGGAATGAAACGGGAATGCCCTTAAAGGAAAATAAATAAATTGCATTCATTGAAACCTTTCATCCTGCTGTTTAGTCTGTTCTGGTACAATAAAAACTGCGCAAGAGTAGAAGGAAAAACATTTCCCGGGACATAATCATGTCCTCGATGGGTGAACGAAAAAAACGGGTAAAATCTTCCCGCCGGCATCAGTATCTGCACCTGAGTGATTAATGCAAACAAAAAAAGCCCGCGTAGTGCGGGCTTTTAAAACTCATCCGTTCGCAAGCTTATTCGGCAACGACGGTAACCTTGACATTGGCAATGACATCATGGGCGAGTTTAACGGCGACCATGGTTTCACCGAGCTCACGAATGGGCTGGGGCAGATCGATTTTACGGCGATCGACTTCGATTCCCTTGGCAGCAAGTGCATCGGCGATGTCGCGGTTTGTAACGGAGCCGTGAATTTTCTTGACCTCTTCGTCTTTGTTTTCGGATTTGACGGCGGCGCGAACGATCGAAACTTCGGCACCATCCACTTTAGCATGAAGTTCAAGCGCTTCTTTGTGGAGCTTGGCTTTTTTGTGTTCGATCATGGCTTTCTGATGGGCGAAAGCTTTTGCACGGTCTTCGGTTGCGAGTTCAGCAAGACCCTGAGGAATCAGGTAATTGCGGCCATAACCATCAGAGACTTTAACAATGTCACCCATGTTACCGACGTGAGCCACGTCTTCTTTAAGGATTACGCGCATTGTGATACCTCCTATTCGTCGTCCACGAGTTCATCAAGGTCTTCGTCATCAATATCAACGCTGCTGTAATCGACATTGTCTTTGGGTGCGCAGCTGCCTTCATTGACGGCTTCGGCTTTGCGTTTTTCGACATCGACATCATCACCGAGCTTGACGGTCATGTACTTAATGACGGGCTCAAGGATGCGCAGGTTACGTTCGATCTCGGCGACCATATCATTGTAGCCAAGATAACGAAGATAGTAATAAATTCCGTATGCATTCTTCTGAATTTTATAGGCAAGCTTGCGTTTGCCCCATTCTTCCTGCATCAGGATGTGGCCGTCGAGTTTCTCGACAATGCCGTTTAAACGGTTGAGAACCTTGTTGCGTTCTTCGTCAAGGACATCCGAGCGAAGAATGAACACGGTTTCGTACTCTCTTACAGTTTTGGGATGATTTACAAGATAAGCCATTATGCTCTCCCTATGGAACTAATTCGGCTTCCCGGTATCCCCAGATTCACCCGAATCTGCCTGGGAAGCAAGGAGCGCGCGGCTTATACATGCCTCGTTATCGGTTGGCAAGTATTTTTTTACAGTTGTACAAAAATGATGGTAACAAAATGGTTATTTGGTGCATTTTCAAATGTTGTCATTTTGTATCAATCTAGAGGGATGCATTCACCCCATAAAAAATTGCGCCGCGTATCGGACAATGGCCGATAGCGGCGCACGCAGGGCGTATCGGGCTGTGCCCGATAGCCCGCGTTTACAAAGCAATATCGGGAATATTCAATGCATTCTGGAAGGCACATACCCGCGCTTTGAGCGATGTGATTGTACCGGGGCAGGTAGGCGGCACCGAACAATCGCTGCCGGCTTGTGCGCAGACACCGTTCGAATCACACAATTGTTTGAGCATATCGGCGTCTTTTTTGAGGCCCATGTAAATGTCGCCTAAACCAGCGGCTTTAAAAGTCTCGACATTCGAGTAAGTGCGCCAGAAAGCATCCGAAATGGCCTGGGGCCAGAGGCTGATACCGGCGATTTGGGATTCTCGTTCGGCACAGCCGAGATCGGGCTGCTCGTAAAGGATCGAGCGTGTTTTGGCGACTTCGGCACGGTATTTGTCGAGAAATTCCGAGGTCGTCATGGTTGGATCGAAGGGGAGTTCGACGCCGGCTTCCTGAAGTACCAGGCGGAGTTGGCGCTGATGGCACTGGCTGTGGCATGCTTTATCGGAACTGCTGCATTCCTGCAGGCATAATGTCGCAAACGTTTGATCTGCGGGAACGTTGGAGGCGATGCGTTCCAATCCCCAGGCACTGAGTGGGTTGGGATAGGCAACCTGGAACAGGAATTGTGTCGAAATGGCTGCTGCAGCAAGCAGGGCAATGACAATGCTGAGTCGACGGATATCGAAGGTACATGCGGGCGATGGTGTGGCTTCCAGTTTGCCGGTCGGGAAGAGCGTATGGGTGCAGCCGCCGGTATATTGAAGGGCAAAACTTGGGCGTGCCGGGTCGAAGAGTACCATCGGCACAAAATCGACTTTTTGCCACTGGCGTTTGGATAATTCGTATGTTTTGCCGGGTTGTGGCTCATAGATGATCGAGGGATTAGTCTGAGCGGTATTCAGCCATTTGCCCTCGGTCATGCAGCCAAAGCGGAGCAGGTAATAGCGGTTCCAGTATTGCCAGGAGCTGGCAATCCATACGATAGCCGTGACGGGCATGCCTAAAACGACGACCCACGAGAGAAATGTGAGCGGTGAATCATCGAAATAATAAGGAACTGCAACGAAAATGCCTACCCCGAGACCAGCCAGCACGCTGATGAGCAAGCGGAACCAAGGCGTCGTCAAAAAGTTTGGCGCAAGGAAGAGACGATTGTCGCGATCGGAAACATAACGGCGATTTTTGTCATCAAAAATGTCGGTCGGCGTCAGAAAATCCTGATCGTTATTTTCGGCTTTTAATAGGGATTTGCGGCCAAAACCATGGCGCCAGAGCATAACACCGAACATGGCCAAAAAAGCCAGGATCGTCAAAACCCAGGACAACGTCGTCGGCTTATGGAATGTGGCGGGATCGGCGACTGCAATTGCGGGCGTTTCCCGTTTTTGCTGGGGGGCTGCTTTCGAGGGGAGGAAGCAATCCTCGGGACTCAGACAGTAGCCATACCATTTTTCAGCCGGCGTCTGCAGTTCCTCGAATTTGTCGATATCATACCCGGCGAGTGATCGGGAAACCACAGGCTTATTTTTATCGACGGAAAAGACATTCCATTCGGAGGGCGTTTTTTCGCCGGTAGTTTGGACGGCAATGGCGTTCGGCAAAAACTCGAGCGATTTGGGATAAACAGACCACATCTGTTTTTCGATGGGCTGTGGTGCAGTCAGTTCGCCGGTCACAGAATCGAAAATGATGAACAGATCGTAAGCATTGGTAATGAGTTTATATCGGGGCATCCCCTCGATGCTCTGTGCCGACTTAATGCTGTCAAAGGAGATGGTTTTGAGCTTTTCGGCAGGCAATGAACCGATTTTCTGACCGGTGCGGGCATTCCACAGGATGATGGTGTCATTGCCTGTGCTATGGATGGTCATGAGAACATCGTTTTTGAGTTCTGCAATGCGGCCTGGCGTCGGGTATTCGATGAGGGCCAGGCGTTTCCATGTCATTTCGGTGGTGTCGATTGTCTGAACACGGTTGTCCGAGCCGCCATCGAGTGCAGCAATGTCATCCTGGCCTATGGCAACGGCATTGTCCGTCGATGTTGGAAGATGCCAGTATTTGGCTTCAAAGCGGTTTTGCAGAAAACCGCCCAAACGAGCGACGATGCGGACGGTATTGGCATCGATGGTCACCCCCATCGAATACATCGTTCCGGTACCGATGCCCTGAATGGCTGCCGTCGCATTGATGCGTGCTGTCGTCCAGGATTGAGCCAGAAAACGGTAGTAGGACAGTTTCTTTTCATTGCGGTTGAACAGCAGGATGCCGTTCATATCGATGCGGTAATTCTCGGGTGCCAGCTCGAGGTTCACCGGCACAGTGATAGGCTGAACGTTCCACGATGCAGGGACCTGAGGGGTAGGTGTTTCGCTGGCATTTTCTGCTGGAATGCCGGGACGCGTCCAAAAATGGAAAGCATTTTTTTCGAGTACAATGAGGCGTTCTGCCTGCCAGATGACATCGATCGGTGGTTCACTTCCCAAATCTGATGTCATCTCTTCTTCGAGCTGTGCACCAAATTTAACCAGATGGATCTGTGAACCTTTATCCGTTTTGCTCCAAACGGCGAAATGACCGGCATCGAATTTGTCTATCGGCATGAGCTGGGCCTGGGTCCACGGACGGTGCCAAACGACTTTGTAATGGTCGTTCTCGAGCGCATAAACCGTAGAATCATCGGCATAAAACATCAGTTTGGGTGAGCCGAACAAATACCGGACAGGCCCTTTGTGACCGGGGATGGCCGGGGCAAATTGTCCTGTTTGGGTATCAAAATTGATGCGATAAAAATCGGATTCATCGCTGTCGGGAAGTGCGCATAAAGTGCCGTCTAAAACTGAATTCTGAGAAACATCGCGCCAGGTCCCGCTTCCCGGCTGGCATTGAAGCGCACTTTGGGCATGTGCCCATGCACTTTGAAATGCAAGAACAATAACGGCAAGGTATAGTAACGATTTCCAGTTCACGGTTTATCCATCAAAATCAAAATGCATCCTGCATCAAAAAAAAGATCATCCTGATTTTTATCATACCACATGTGGGCTGTTTTTAAGTATGACATATTTGGTTTTTTAGAGCATTCCGGATTAATCAGACTTTCCCTTTAGTTTTGCATCCCAATTCCGCATTCCGCATTCCGCATTCCGCATTCCGAATTAAAAAATGACTCCCAACGAAATGGCACGGCGAATTCGCCACGATTTAATCAAACACCTCGATATACCGGCACCTGACCGGGAACTGGATGTCAACGAGGCGCATGTGCTGATTAGGCGCCTGTTTGACTCGGGTACCGGAATGTCCAGGCTGGGCGCGGTCTGGGGATTTAAACTCAGACGGGATGAGGGGTGGAAATCGGAACTGGAGGCACCGCTTTGTGCCATCGAACAGGCTTGTACTGCTTTGGCAAGACGCGAAGCATTTTTGCGTAAGAATTTGATGATGGGAGGATGTGTCGATGCCGAAACACTCAGAATTCTGCATCAGGCCGTCGAAGCCGTGCATCAATTCGAAGATGTCTGTGCAGCCCTGACTCCGGATGAAACCGATGATGCCCTTGCAGCACTCGATTTCTTTGATTTAGTTGCTCCTTCCGGCGAAAAGACAGAACCAGAAGAAAATGAAGAATCGTCTGAAATTGAGCCAGTTTCTGAGCGTCAGTCGCTCTCTGGGGATGATCGGTATACGCTGCTCGTCGTCGATGATCATCTCATGTCCATCGATCGCCTTCAGGTACATCCGACATTCAAACAGCGTTTTAAATGGCTCACGCGGTGTGACAAAACCTGTGAATGTCTGCAGTGTCCCAATCGCGAATCCTGCCAGCTCAGGCGTGCACGGACTTACCGGGAAACCATCGAAGCATTGAGTCATGCGCAAAATAAGGGGCAGCAGGTCGATGCACTTTTAATGGATATTCGCTTTGATGATTTGGCAGATGAGGATTTGCTGTGGCTGCCAGAGATTCCCGCGCTCAATACCCAGGAAACCGTTCAGTCGCTTCAGGGGCTGCTCATTGCGCGCCAGCTGCGGCGCATGCCGGAGTTCAGGCAAATTCCCATCGTGCTGATGACGGCGCGCAGCCGGCTTCCCAAGGGGGCAGCACGGCTGCTCGAAGGGCTCGAGGGCCTGCAGTTTGTCGACGATGATGACAGTCTCGATGCTTTGGCTGCACGCGTCGAGAGCGTCGTCAAACTTGGTCATGAAGCGCCCATTGAACAGGGCTATTTTTGGGGGACTTCGCCCAAAATCCAGCATGCACGCCGGCAAATCGAAATTATGAGCCTCGGCCCCAGAACGGTCTTTATCACAGGACCAAGCGGTGCCGGCAAAAGTTCCCTCGTCGAGCACATCATTTATCCGCTCAGCGGACGCAAAAATCTCGTGACACTCGATTTGTCCTCGGTTCCCGACACCCTCGTCGAAAGCGAGTTATTCGGGCATGTCAAAGGCGCCTATTCGGGGGCGACGAGCGATCGCACCGGCCTCATCGAAGAAGCAGACGGCGGCATTCTGTTTCTCGATGAAATTGGTAACCTTTCGCTTGAAAATCAAAGGAAACTCCTGCTGTTCCTGCAGGACAAGATGGTGCGCCGCGTGGGTGCAGCCCACGAAACCCGCAAGCGCGTCGATGTCAAAGTTGTGGCGGCGACCCACCTCGATTTGTCTGCCGAAGTGGCGGCAGGCCGATTTCGGTTTGACCTTTACATGCGCCTGGGCCCTGCCATGCGCATTGAGCTGCCGTTGATTGCCGAGCGCCGCGAGGATTTGCCGGCGTTTATCGAAACGCTCGTATTTAAAATCCTTCAGGGAGATGAAATGCGCCCTGAGGTCGACGATTTGGTGCGCCGAAACCGCTGCACACGTGACATCGAGGTTGATTACGGCACGGGCCAAAAACTGCATTCGGACGGCATTTGCGTGCGATTTAAACCCGCCACCCGCGAGCTTTTCCATACCTATCAATGGCCCGGCAATACGCGCGAACTCGAGAGCGTGCTCGATACCCTCATTCTGAAGGCGCTTTACGACCTTCGCATTGCCGATTCTTCGAGCCGCATCATCGAAATCGATCACTTCTATGCCATGTCGCTGCTCGGCGGCATCGAACCATCACAAACAGAAACTGCTGATATGCCCGTTTCTGCCGATAAAAAGCTCGAACTCGGGCGCGTCGCCGATTTTGCCGAACTTCGCCAGCAATTGGAACGCGCGTATCTATGCCGTGCATTTGACCTCTGTGAAGGCAATCTCGGCCGCATGGGCATGGAACTTTTTGGCGATGATTCTTCACAAATGCAGCACAAAATTGCGGTGCGCATGAATCAGCTTGGACTGAGCATCAAAAAATTGAAAAAAGGCTGATTTTGTGAGGGGGCAAGCCCCCTTCGCGGCTTTTTCGGCGCAGCCGAAATACGCCGCTACCCCCGCGTGGCTATTTCGGCTGCGCCTCCATACGCCACGCCTTTGAGGGTGCAAGGCCTCAAAAAAAACTGCGGCGTATCGGGGCGATAGTCCCCGATAGCCGCAGCAGGCGCAGGCGTATTGGTCCAAAGGCCAATAGCCGCGCATCCAAAACAGATAAATCAGGAACGACGTCGTCTGCGAATGCCCAGGAGGCCCATAAGACCGGCTATGGCCAGCCAAACCGGTGCCGTTGACCCTGAGTTCGTCTGCAGATTTGCAGAACAGCTGCTTTCTACAAATGTGCGTGAATTCTTATCTTCCACACACTCACCTTCTGAGCAAATCTGGCCTTCTTCGCATTCCGTGAATTTGAATTTGTTCTTTTTACAGGATTTGACAGCTCCATCCTGGCAAACGGGCGTAAATGCATTTGAGCACTCCACGCATTGGCCATCCTGGCAGGTTCCGTCACAACTGGTCTCGGAATATTTGCCATCGACACAGGTCTTGACGTTATCGCCTTCACAGGTGGGTTCTTCGGTATCGAGGCATTCGAGGGTTTCGACACACTCCCCATCGACGCAGGTATCTTTACCCGTGCATTCTGTGTATTGGTAGAAATGATCGACACATTTCTTCGCGGTATTTTCAAGACAGATGGCCTCTGTCGTATCGCATTCGACGCACTGATTGCTAAGGCAGAATTTTTCAGGTGTACAGTTGTCATTTGTCTCGCAATCGATGGTTTGCAGGCAGTTTGTGGCGGTCACGTAACCTTTGATACGCGCCAGAAGTGTTGCGAAAGCCATTCGAGGGATGGTTTTGTTCGGGCAGAATTCGGTATCAGAACATCCCATCGTGATGCATTTTCGGGCGAGTGCTTCGACATGCGGGAAATACCAATCTGTGGGGGCGACATCCGTGAATGTGGCTGGTACCGAGGTGAATTCGGCTGCGTTATAGAACGCATTCGTCAGTAATGCAGCGGCAGCGGCGCGAGTCGTATAATCGTTGGGGCTGAAGTTCTCATCGGTACTCAGGATAACGCCCATCTCTTTGAGTTGTGCAATGATGCTGCAGTTTTCAATGCCAACGGTCGCTTCTGTAATATCGGGGTAGGGATCGGTGCATGTTTCGCCGGGGCTGAGCGTCAGTGCGTTGCCGACCATGCGTGCAGCCTGCAGGTGTGTAATTGGGCAATCCGGACAGAACATCGGCGGTTCGCTTTGACATCCTTCGGCAATATTGTTGCTTTGGAGTGCAACTGCGATAGTTTCATTTTCAGAACCCGCTTCAATGTCGCCAAAAGTACCGCCGTTTTCTATTGCGGTCGGCATGCATGCGCATGCGCCGCTGTTGCACGCAAGACCGTCAACACAGGTGCCGCATTGTGCGCCGCATCCATCTTCACCGCAGACTTTGCCTTCGCATTGCGGCACACATTGGCAGGCTCCGTTATTACATTGTTCGTTGGCAGCACACGTACCGCATTGTCCACCGCATCCGTCATCACCGCATGCTTTGCCATCGCAGGCAGGTTTGCACTGGCAGACTGAACCGGGAAGCTGAGGATCTTTCGAACTTGGACAGTAATTTCCCTGTGAAACCCAGCGACTCGCCGAAACGGTGCCGCAGGATCCCTGATAAGGATCGAAACGCTTGCTTGAGGATGAATTGGTAGAAATATCAAAGTGCAGGTGGGTTCCCGTGGAACATCCGGAACTTGCCTGAATGCCGAGTGCCTGGCCGCAGGTGACTTTGTCGCCTTTTTTGACCTTGAGGGAATTCTTTTTCATGTGTGCATAGACGACATGTGTACCGTCTTCCTGCTTGACTTTGACATAGTTGCCGTAGCTGCATCCGCTGCCGCTGCCACAGCATTTATTCTTTGAGGGGTCGGACGATTTATTGGCATCATAGTTCCCGTCAGCGGTTGCAACCACTTCGCCGGGGGCTGCTGCCACGACGGTGCACGGGCCGCCTCCCTTGGGGGCAAAGTCCGTTCCCTTGTGGCCGCTATAGCGATTCTTGCCGCAATGGTAATCCTTGCCGCTGTGATCAAAATGCGCAGATACATACGCACCACCGCAGGAGGAAAGATCCAGCGGGAAACGCTCAAGCGTCATATCCTGGGCTGCGGCTGTGCCGGCTAATCCAAGAGGTGCAAGCATGGAAGCCACGATCAGAGCAATATCTATCTTCTTCATCTTTCACCCCCTTATTTCTGGTCTGCGCGTAAGGCTTTGCCTGTGGTAATGTCCAAAATCCAGGTGTCAGGACCTTCCATGTACTTAAAATGCGTATTGTCGATAAAACCTGAATTCTCCGGATCGTTCATGACGGGGACAAAATCATCCGTCATATTGCCCGATTCCATGCCTATGTTGGTCAATTGTCGTTTATGGGAACCATCGGTATTGACCAGATACCACGAGACAATCCCCGAATCTCCCGATGCAAACAGGATTTGACTGCCATCCGGGGTGAATGTCGGTACAAAGTAATTTCCTTCGGGTAAAACGTGCCGAATCAGTTTGCCGTCTGCCCCAAGAATATCGAGGGTTGAATTGACAAAATCCGTGGGACGTGAAACGAGAATCTGCTTGCCCGTTTTGTCAAATGCAAAATCAGCACTCACATTGTCCGCGATATGTTCCGCTTTGCCTGCAGCATTGATGGTATAAAGTTTAAGATCCGAACCGCTGAAGAATACTTTCCCTTCCGGAGAGAGTGTTGAAAAGATAATGTCATCGGCGACTTGCAGAATTTTGCCGTCACTTTGTTTCATGAGCAGCGGGCCATGGGATGCTCCCTGGCTGCTATTGGGGGCAATCGGCGTTGTGGCATGATACAGTTGATAATCTTTGGGAGATTGAACCTGTTTAACTTTTTTGCCGGCCAATACCATCTGTTCCAGATTGAATTCTTGCGCACTCACCGGCGAAAGGTTGCATGCTGCCCAAAGGCCGGCAATGACCAGAGGAATCACTTTGATCGAACTCTTCATACACGTCCCTCCTCGAAAGCAACGGCTATGTATTTAGCCGAAATACAAAGACGTCCATTCACCTCGGCAATAATATGTTTAATGCGGTGACAGAACTTAATGATTAAGCTTGTAAAAAATAATAAACAGCAAAAAAAAGATATCCGGCAGTAAATTTAGAAGAATTTTATGCAGCGTGCAATGAAATTACCTGATTTTTAGAGGTAACGATTCATGCTGTGTCCGAGAATGTCGAAACAAAAAATGCGGCGTATCGGGGCTTTTGGCCCCGATAGCCGCATTGTGCGCAGGCGTATTGGCCAAAGGCCAATAGCCGCGCAAAAAATAGTTTTGGCAGAATTACAGGCTCAATTTGCGGCGCCATGCTTCAGCAGTTGCGAGTTCGTCCGGTGTATTGACGCCCATGACTTCACCCGGATCTTCGGCAACCACAGGAATGACCGGCATACCATCCTCGTTCGCGATTCCGATCATATCTGTGAGATAGTATTCGTGAGCGGCATTGTCATTCGAGATTCTTGGCAATGCAGATTCGAGAAATGCCGTTGGGACGCTGTAGACGCCGACGTTGATTTCCTTGATAAAGATCTGATCCGGCGTGCAGTCTTTAAACTCTACAATGCGAGCTACAGAGCCGTCTTCGTTGCGGATGACGCGTCCGTAGGCTGCCGGTTCATCGCGGTTTACGGTCAGGCAGAAAATCTGTTTTTGCGCGCGTTTAAGCATCATCTTTTTGAGCGTCGAAGCCTGCAGATTGGGTAAATCACCCGGCAGAATTACAGCATAGCGCGTGTTGAGCTCGCGCACTCTTGGCATGGCAGCTGCAGCTGCATCGGCCGTCCCGAGCGGTTCATTCTGTACTGCAATATCAATGTTCAGTGCATGACCATCGCGGGCCAAATGCTGGCGAATGTCGTCCGAGTGCGCACTCACCACGACGATAATATTCTCAATTCCCGCCAGCTGGCAGGCATCCAGCGTCCAGTCGAGCATCGTTCGGTCTGCAACCTTGTGAAGTGCTTTGCACTGCATCGAATGCATGCGTTTTCCGCGGCCACCGGCCAGAATCACAGCGACAACATCTTTCATATTTTAATCCTCTTCATAGCGAGCACTTGATGTGCACGTTTCATGAACATAAATCGCAGACAGACAGGGAAGCTCCCGTTTCATGCGCACATAAATCCACTGTGCCAGAACTTCGGAGGTCGGATTTTCGAGTCCTTCAATTTCATTCAGATAATAGTGGTCGAGCACGTTGTGCATGGGTTCCCAGGCTTTGGTGATTTCTGCAAAATCAATGACCATGCTGGTTGCAGGATTGACTTCACCCTTGATGATGACGTCGACCTGATAGCTGTGCCCATGCAAACGCCCGCATTTGTGCCCCTCGGGAACATGCGGCAGCCGGTGAGCCGCTTCAAATCGAAATGTTTTGGATAACGTTGTCGCCATGTGCCTCCTCGAAAAAAAAGCAGTTAAACACCGCGTTTTTCTGGGTTCCAAATCACTTTCTGAATTTGCAGATTCAGCCGGATCGGCAGTTTTGATGCGCAAATCCACTCTGCCAAGACCTCGGGGCTGAGTTTGCCCCAAACTGGCGAGAAGTGGATTATAACACGTCCGAACAATTGGTATTCAGAAAGTTTTTGCAAACACCATTCAAAATCTTCTCTGTCGGCAACAACACACTTGATTTCATCGGTATTTCGCCAGTTTTCTGCATAACTTTGCCATACTTTTTTATCATGTGTGGTCATGCTTTTGGGCGGTTTTAAATCGATGATGCGATGAACCTGTTCGGGCACTTGTTCGAGTGGCCGGGATCCATTTGTTTCGAGCAAAACCGTATAGCCGCGTTGAATCAGACGATCCATAAGTTCGCAGACTTCGGGCGCCTGGCACATGGGTTCGCCGCCCGTAATTTCGACCAGCCTGCAGCCAATGGCTTCAACCTGGCACAAAATCTCATCGATACTGTACAGCCGGCCTTCATCATAGGCATATTTCGTGTCGCACCAGATACACCGCAGATTGCATCCCGTCAGGCGCACAAACGTGCACGGCTGGCCGGCAAAGGACGATTCGCCCTGTATGGAGTGGAAGATTTCGCAGATTTTAAGCATAGTTATGGGGGGATGATGAACAAACGGATTTGCTCAGGTCTAACGGCCTTCGCGTTAGATTTAATTCGGAATTCGGAATGCGGAATGCGGAATTGAGTGTTGCAAAGCCAAAACTGAATAGCTGAAGTTCGTAATATTTCAGATCTTTAGGATTCATCTTATGAATGCATCGTTCATTCCGAATTCCGAATTCCGAATTCCGCATTTTGATAGTGAGAAGCGTTAGCTGCGAACAAATCCGTTTGTTAAAAAGGTTTTGTTAAACCAACGTTGATATTAAGTGATTGTGAGTGGGCTGTATGTGTTCCCCATGTGAGCGGCGACACGAAGTCGCCGCCCGAACGTGTACGACACGATGTCGTTTCACGTTCGGCTTCTCATTTTATCATACCGTTCAAGGGGGTTCGGGGGAAAGGCGTTCGAGTCAGCGCCATCGGCGCCTCTCGAAC
>JAGACY010000344.1 GCA_017613855.1 Pseudomonadota bacterium | reverse complement strand
TTCCCGCGACTAGGGTTCACGGAGGACTTGCACCTCCAAGCTGCTGCCCATGCCGGGCACACCCGGTAGGCGCGATGCGCCAACCGGGGGCTACTCGCCAGAAGCCCTACGGGCTTCTTTTATGACATACAATAGCGCGTTGCCAAGGCTACACGCCGGAAGTCCTACCGGGCTTCATATTGTCACAAAATACGCCGCGTAACGAGCATGGCGAGTGAGCGGCGTGTGTCGTGCGTATCGTGCTGATGGCACGATAGCACGCCCCGCGAGCCGTATGCGTTAGCATAGGGGAGCTCACAAACGCGAATTGGCACATATGCCCCCATAATCATGTTATCACGACAAAGAAACATTTCCCAAATTGGAAACTTTATGTTATATTTTAATCAAAATTTCCCATTTGGGAATTTTTAAGCAGAGGTGATCATGGATGTAAAACGAACCGGTTATCTTGAAGCGCTGGCCCAATGGAAAGACACGCAGGTGATCAAAGTGATCACAGGCATCCGGCGGTGCGGGAAGTCCACACTATTGAGGCAGTATCAGGAAATGCTGGCATCCCAGGGGTAAGCGGAGAGCAGATCATATCCATCAACTTTGAGGATTTGTTATTCGAAGAACTGCTCGATTACAAGGCGCTGTATCTCCACATCCGAAGTCGTCTGCAAAACAAAGTCATGAATTATATTTTTTTGGATGAGATTCAACGCGTAGCTCAGTTCGAAAAGGCAGTTGATTCTTTATTTATTATTGAGAATGTCGATATCTATATTACGGGATCAAGTTCCTATATGTTGTCCGGCGAATTGGCCACGTTGTTATCGGGTCGATATGTTGAGTTATTTATGCTGCCGTTTTCATTTGCTGAATATTTTAATATAAACGCATCAGAAAGCCCAGACACGGCATTTTCTGTTTACCTGCGCGATGGCGGTTTCCCCTATACATGCCAGCTTAAACGCCATCAGGATCGCATCCACACCTACCAGGAAGGCATTTATAACACCATCATCGTCAAAGATATAGAAATCAGGGAACAGCGTCGTGAAGCATCATTACAAAGGCGCAAAGTGAACGATTTGAGTCTGCTTCGGGATATTACGCGATTTCTGGCCTCATCCATCGGAAGTCCAATATCTTATAAATCGATCACGAATTATATTATTTCTTCCGGCAGGCGTGTTTCCCAGAATACAGTTGCTGACTATGTGGAGATGCTGCGGGAAGCGTTTGTTTTTTACCCGGTTGAACGATTCGATATTGCGGGAAAACAATTATTAAAAAACATCCAAAAGATATATATCGTCGATACCGGTCTTCGCCGTTATCTGCTACCGCGAAAGGAATTTGACCTCGGTTATGTACTCGAAAACACCGTATTTCTTGAATTATTGCGTCGTGGCTATCACGTCAATATTGGCAAGCTTGGTTCTGCGGAGGTCGATTTCGTTGCGCGCAAGAATGACGAACTTCAATATATCCAGGTGACAGCATCACTTGCGGAGCAAACCACCTTCGAGCGAGAGATCAAGCCGCTCCGGAGCATTCATGATCATTATCCCAAATGCATTTTTACACTCGATCGGTACACCACGGGGACATACGATGGAATTCGTGTGGTGAATGTCGTGGACTGGCTTTTGGGCGCGGAATCCCATTGATTCGTTCGGCGTATTCCGCTCGCGGAAAAGCCGGACGGGGCGTGCGTATCGTGCTAATGGCACGATAGCACGCCAAGCGAGCCGTATGCGTTAGCATAGGCGAGCAAATAATATATATAAATATATATTAATCACAAGGAGCGAGCATCGATTCGATAGGATAAGTCTTATCCAAATCCATGCGGTCTTTGAGTTTAACACTATCTACGCTCGGCCAGGGCAGACGATCGGCTGATTTAAGCTTACCGTGTCTAAAGCCCTCATTAATCGCTTCGCGCATGCCCTTGGCATCGAATGCATCTATCGTCTGACCATCGCATGTAATGCGCATTTTGACGACATTTTCATTCATCAGGAAATTATCCTGAAGATTCTTATTTTCATCATAAATGCCGAGTGACGTCGTCATATCATTAAATACATTATGATAGATATCTTCGGAAGATACATTCTCGGTGCTGAAAGCAAGCGGTTTACATTGATTGAGCATATAACTGCTTTGATCAGTTCCGGCAATATCGAGCAAACTATAATAAGTCATACTATAGCTATTATGCATCGAGAGCGTACCTTTTTCATTATATATCCAAAGATTGCAGTTGCCGGCGTCGTAATCGGTTTCGCTGACGTTGGCAATGGTAATGGCCACGCCATCGACTTTGCCTTTGTCATCGGTATGGGCGATAAATTCATCGAAGACGAGATGAACGTTGGGGATGCAAGATGCGGGATCGGGTTCGCAGGTATCGAGGCAGGAGGCACGTTTTTGTTCATAGACGCCTTTTTGGCAGGCGGCTTCGGCGGCAGCCTTGTCGAACAGCGTACCATCGCAGATTTCGTTATTATCGAGTTTACCATTGCCGCAGGCATTTACACAGGCTCCGTCATTCACGATTTTGGTACAAGTCGTATCGCATGCCCATTGGGGGTCATCGACGAGCACATAACCTTTGGGGCAAACCAAAGCATCTTCGACAAACAACGCACCATCGCAAACCTCCCCCACATCGAGCTTGCCATTGCCGCAGGCTGGCTCGCAAGCTTTGGTATGGTCGATGCGCAGACATGAATCGGTGCATTCCCAAACGGGATTATCCAAGACAGTATAACCGCCGGGGCAGACTTTGGCCGAATCCCATATATCCGAACCATCGCAGGCTTCGCCTTCATCGGCGATACCATTGCCGCAGGTATCGGGTACATTCTGACATGCATTGAGCGTGCTGAGCATCTGACACGAGCATGAAAGCTTGTCCATATCGCCAACGGCCTGTTCTTTGTTCTCGCATTCAAGCGCATCATTCAGCACGAGTCTGCCATCGCAGACCTCGCTCGACGAAATCACACCGTCATTGCAGATGCCGCCTTCATCATCGTAAGCAACGACGAGGGTATTGCGCTGCGTTGGGTCGTAATTCTCGTAATTTTTAATGATGCCCTTGGGGCCGCAGAATACGCGTGTTTGACCACTATCAAAGCTGATGGCCGCATCGAGTACATAGGAACCTGCTTCGGTATAGAGGAATCCCTCGTAGGTATCCCAGTTTCGCAGTGTCCCGATATAGCGGTCAATGCCCTTGTCATTGGTCCACTCGGGATCGGCAGTCGGGAATACGACGTGAATGATGCTCTCATGGATCGCATTGTCCTTCACTTCACCAGAAATGAACTGAATCTGCGTCGAAGGACTGGCATCGGTTTTATCGGTTTTATCGCTCACGCCGGGGATTTCGATTTCGAGGGCGAGTTCGACGGATTGGGTTCGATCAGAGAGGTCATTCCGACTAATGGTATAGTGGCAGCTCGCGACATTGGCATCGGTATTCTCACAGTGACTGCCGAGGCCATACTTGGGAGCGTAAGTTGTATCGATACTGACGAGCCAGCCTACTCCCAAAACGGCATTGTCAATTTCGGTGGCAGGATCGGCATCGCACAGGCGCACAAAATCGACGGCAGACTGTTCAACGGCGGCATTAAAGGAAGTCAGGTTAAACAGATCGACAATCGCATCTGTCTCGCCACATACGATTCCGAGATGTGTCATACCCTTAAGATTATTGATAATGCCATCACCACTCCACGATTCTTCAATCACGGCGTCGCATGCGCCATCGAATTTATCCGCGTCTTTTTGCGAACAAATGACTTTGGTTTCGAACGACGAGAGCGTCCCCATGTTACCGATGAGACTTTCGATGCCAAATTTCTTTTGGACGGCATGTTCCTGAGTCACATCCATGAGTGCCAGGGCACACTGGTCAAGCTCTGCTGCGGTTTTGCTCATATTGGTGATTTCAACGGCAAAACCGTCTATCGTCATCGAAGCCCCCGACACACTGAAATGCGGCACAACCTCGGAAATAAGCACCCCCGCATCCTCATTGGTTTTATCGAAGCAGGCATTATCGATTTTGCACTTGTCACTGCAGGTGGCTTTGGATGCATCCAATTTTTGGCCATCGGGACACACAATGGCAGCAAAGGCATCTTCAGAAAAATCGGTTTGATCGCAATCTTCACCGGGTTCACGAACGCCATTGCCGCAGACAGATCCAGAGGTATCATCGCAGGCCTCGCTAATATCGACGAGACGGCATGAATCGAGACATTTAAAGGTGGGATTCTGTTTGAGCACCATGCCTGCCGGACATGTTTTGGCCTCTTCGCGAATGATGGTGCCGTCGCATAATTCATCCGAATCGAGCGTATCGTTGCCGCAGGTTTGCGGAATCCACTCAGGTTTTTCCGTGGTCTGCCCGGGATCAACCGGTTTCGGCGCAGGACAGACGCCGCTGTCGAGAATGCGGCAGCTGACGCAGCTCAGTTTGCTCAAATCGGGATTATCGCATGCCGCAACGACATCCGGCACATTTCCGTCGCATTGTTCGTCACCTTCTACCGCGCCGTTGCCGCAAGATGGCGCACAGGCTACCGACGAATCGAGACTGCATTTATTCGTGCATTTGAGCAGATCATAATTGGGTCTCACCTTGTTTGTACATAAAACTCTAATGCCTTCGGCGAAGAGTTCGCCATCGCACATTTCGTTGCTATCGAGTTTGCCGTTACCGCACAAATAGTCGGCTTTATGATCGCCGCAGCCGGCGATGACAAGAACGGCCAAAGAAAGGAGTGTAATACGTTTCATGGTTTTATACCTTTTATGGGCAAGATTGCCACAGAGGGTTCTACACGATATTGGAATCATTTTTCAAGGCATAGCTTTGTTTTACGCCGTTCTACCGCGAACGCGGTACGAACGGCCTTTGCCGGCCTATTATTCAATACGGCCGGCATTCTTTTTTTTCGATCAGGCCAAGCCAATAGAGCATGCAAAGCCCGGGAACTGCAAGTGCTGCCGTCGAAATGTAAAAACCGCTCCACCCGAGACCATCCACAATCACCCCGGCGCTCGACGAAAACACGGTGCGGCCTACTGTAGACAGCGACGAAAGCAGCGCATACTGCGTCGCCGTAAACCGAACATTGCACAATTGCGATATATAGGCCACAAAAGCGGCAGTCCCCATACCGCCGGTGACATTTTCGACGCATATACAAACCGTGAGTGCCGGAACACTCGCCCCGACATGGGCCAGCCATACAAAGACGAAATTCGACAATAACTGCAAAATACCGCAAAACCACAGGGCTTTTAATATCGGCATGCGTTTGACGACAAATCCGCCCATGAATGTACCGCCCAATACGGCAATCACGCCGATGACTTTGGTAATGGCTGCAATTTCAACTTTGGTAAAGCCAATATCGAGATAAAAAGGCACCGAGAGTGTGCCGGCCATGGCATCGCCGAGTTTAAACAGCGCGATAAACGACAGGATGACCCATGCCCCCGGGCGTTTAAAGAAATCCGTGAGCGGCCGAACAATGCTCGTGACAAAGAAATTTTCCTTTTCCTTGTCCCCTTCAGGAGCCGGCGAATCGGCATCGGGAATGACGTTTTCGAGGTTCTCATCGGAATCGTCGTTTGCTTCGGACACCTCCTGCTCATCTTCTTCAATGGACTCTTTTTCACATCGTTCCTGAGCATCCCCTTCGGCTTGAATGAGTTTTTCAATCTCACGCGATTCTTCGCATAATTCCTGAATTTCACGTTCGAGTTGTGCGAGTGTTTCCATCTCGCGTGCTTCAATTTCATCTCGTTCGCGTTGCTTTTGGGCAAGTTCTTCGATCTGCTCGTACGTGAGTAAGCCGCTATCAATTTGTTCCTGTTCGTGTGCCTCTGCTTCTTTTCGTTCGAGTTGTGCTTCTTTGAGCACAGCAATGCGCTTCTCAATGAGGTCTCTTTGAGATGCGGGGTTTTCCTCGGTTTCTTCCACACCCCTGAGTTTTCGAACAGCCAGCGTAATGGGAATAAAAGCCAGCATGACGCCGGCACCAATGAGATAAACCCTATCCCATGGGAAATACGTCGCGAGTACAAAAGCCCCGGCACCGGCCATGAGCATACCAATGCGATAACCA
>JAGACY010000043.1 GCA_017613855.1 Pseudomonadota bacterium | reverse complement strand
GTTATGATGCATATCAGTGACCTCCTTGCAATGCGGTAAACCCTGTTACCGCGGGTTATTTCACACGAAGCAGTCTACAGGTAAATCCACGAGAGATGCAACGTCGAGGTCACTACATATTGTCTACTAGCACATAGGCGAGCGCGCAGGCCGTATGCGCATAGGGCGACCCAATGTGGTCGCCCTATGCGCATAGGTCGCGCCACCCAATGTAGAAACGCGCCTGGCTGTGATTAAAGGATACGGAAGTCACGAATGGGGGTGATACCGTCATCCAGTTCGGGGGCATCCGGTCTGTGCTGGGTCAGCAAAAACATCGACGTAGCACCGGGGAAGTTCTTTTGGAACAGATTGCTGTTGGCCGGTTCGTTCTCGAAGATGCCCACGACTTCGCCCAGGCGATCCAGATAGGCTGCAACCTCATCTTTGAACATGCCGTCGTCCTGGTTAAAGTCCTTTTTGGTCATCGTCATGGTGCCAACGACGCCCACCGGGAAGCCGCACATGCGCAGCGTCTGCGTCAGGCCGACCAACATGTTGACATCGCGTCCGGTCAGATAAATCACGGTGGCACCTGCTTCATAGACGTCGCAAACGAATTTTTTCGCTCCTGGAAGGGGCACGTCATATTGCTGGTAGTAATCTGTGAAGAAGCGCTTGGCCCATTCAGCCTTGGCCAGCATGATTTCGTTTTCATCTGTGACGCCCAGGCGCGCCAGCGAGGCCTCGGGGCCATACTCGTAATTGTCCAGGTTGTTGATTTCGCCGTTTTCGACAGCCTTCACCAACTGAGGCATCTGGTCATAAAATTGATCGGCAATCTGGCGAAAGATGTACATGGTTCTGGGACGATTGTCATACAGCGTGCCATCCAGGTCGAAGATAACCACAGAGGATGCCTGTCGCTTCGTTTTGACGCGAATTCTGTCGAGGATGCGCTGCAGGTGAAGGTTCTGGTTGTCCTGGTCTTCCTTGGTCCATTTGGTGAGTACTGTCTTGTTGGTGTTCATGTGCGGTTTCCTCCAATGCGGAAATTGAATAGGAAAAGCCCTGCGTTGGACTGGCCTGAATAAGGCGTCTCTCAGAGTCTGTTGGGCGACATTGTGCGGATGATGATGGAAATTGTCAATATCGTTGTCGGTGAAAAAGTCATTGGGTTGTACTTATTCAGCCGGGCTCAATCAGCAACCGCGTTCCTATATTCCCGGCACATAGCCTCCAAAAGTGTGGTATCATAACCAAAGGGCACTTCCGACACACATCCAATGGCATGCTCGCAAGTGTTTTAAGGTACTTCATTGAGATTGGGCTTCCCCATGTGTTTGGATTCGCTGAATCATTGTCATGAGTTTTAGATCGCTCATGGACGAATGATATATTGAGAAGATGAACTATACATCGATATACAAAACGCCTGCAGGCTTTGACGATATCATCCTAAACTCGAATGGCACGTGCCTGACGGGATTATGGTTTTATGGATCGCGTGACAGCCATAAGCATATTATGAGCAATATGGTGAATGAACTGCCCATTTTTAATGAAACATGCCTGTGGCTCGATTGCTATTTCGGCGGTAGACAGCCAAATACTGTCCCGGAATATATCATTGAAAAACCGACGCCTTTTCGGCAGAAAGTATTAAATATTGTATCTCAGATTCCCTTCGGCAAGACAGTCACTTATGGTGAGATCGCAGCCGAAATCGCGCATCAGAACGGAATTGTCAAGATGTCTGCACAAGCCGTCGGCGGTGCCGTTGGCTGGAACCCGATTTGTATTATCATTCCCTGTCACCGGGTGATGGGGGCAAATCACAGACTGACCGGATATGGCGGTGGTATTGCAAACAAACTGGCACTGCTGCGGCTTGAAGGGATTTGTTTTAGGAGCACATGTCTGGAGGCGTGCCGTTGATGGGGTAAATTTGAAATTTAATACTGCTGAATCATTCGCGATTATCTTGCCGTTCAGGTATAATTTGTTCCGACGCGCCTTTGTCGCACGTAGGTTATATTCGTTAAAGGCTTTGGGATGGTTGAATATTGATACAGGAGAGTGATGATGGAAAGCACATTGTCTGAATTAACCCAATCTATTCTGTTTAAGAATTGCTTTGTACTGATATGTTTGGGGCTTACGTTGTCACTGTGCGGCTGCGGCAATGACAGTTCATCTTCATCATGTGACAAAACGGAAAAGAGCTGTGCCGCCGAAGATAAGGCGTTCGATGCAGACAATTGCGCATGCGTCGATAATGCATGCGATAAGAGCAAAGATAGCTGTGCTGCCGAGGATAAGGCGTTCGATGCAGACAACTGTGCATGCGTCGATAATGCATGCGATAAGAGCGAAGAGAGCTGTGCTGCCGAAGATAAGTCGTTCGATGCAGACAATTGCGCATGCGTCGATAATGCATGCGATAAGAACGAAGATAGCTGTGCCGCCGAGGATAAAGCTTTCGATGCAGACAACTGTGCATGCATAGAAAAGGTATGCGACAAAAGCGAAGAGAGCTGCGCCGCCGAAGATAAGGCTTTCGATGCAGACAATTGTGCATGCATAGAAAAGGTATGCGACAAGAGCGAAGATAGCTGTGCTGCCGAAGACAAAGTATTCGATGCGGATAATTGCGTATGTGATTTCGTATGCGATGGCGTTAAAGAAGATTACAAGCTGGATCCAAATCAGGAATATGTAAAATACAGTGAATTTGGTGCCGTAGGGGATGGCAAGACAGAAGATTTAACAGCTATTATAAATACGCACACATGTGCGAATAAATACAATTTAAAAGTAAAAGCCGACGAAGGTGCTGTGTATTATATTGCAGCCATGGACGATGGAGCCACAGTCAAGTCAGATACGGACTGGACTGGGGCAAGTTTTATTATTGATGATTCAAAAGTGGGGATCGATAAAAGAAGTAAAAACCTGTTTAATGTTCGGTCGAACAAAAAGGGACAATGTCTTGTCGGTACGAAAGAGGATTGTCCGAATGAACTCAAGACATTGAAACGACATCAGGAGAATATTGGAATCACTTTGCCGGAAAAGTCGATTGTGGTTGTTGTCAATGATAAGGTAAAACAATACATACGTGAAGGGCTGAATCAAAACGACGGCACGAACCAAACAGATATTATTGTAGTCGACAAGGATGGCAGCGTCGATATGGATGCGCCGATTATGTGGGATTATAGTGAAATTACATCGGCAACCGTCACGCCCATGGATGAGGACACCCTGACATTGAAAGGCGGCACATTTACAACGATAGCGAATCAGGCTGAATCGGAATATAATTATTATAACCGCGGCATCAATATTCAGCGCTCGAACGTCGTCGTCGATGGACTCATTCATTATGTGAAAGATGAACTCGATCATGGCGCGCCCTATTCCGGTATTCTGACGATGAGTAACTGTGCGAATATATTGGTAAAAAATAGTACTTTTACGGCACATAAGACATACAGAACAATAGGATCCGCCGGAAAAGAAGTCTCCATGGGCACTTATGACATTGGTCCTGGAAAAGTGATTCATTTGACGTTCGATAACTGCACACAGACGACCGATATTCTGGATACTAAATACTGGGGCATCATGGGATCGAATTTCTGCAAGGATATCGTCGTTAAGGATTGTGTATTCAGTCGATTTGATGCCCATCAGGGCGTTGCCAATGTCACAATAACCGGCTCAAAGCTTGGGCATCAGGGGTTGAATGCCATTGGTGAGGGGCTGATAAAGATTGAAGATTCGACGCTCTATGGTTCATCATTTATCTATCTTCGCAGCGACTATGGTTCAACCTGGCATGGCGATGTCGAGATAAAGAATTGTACATGGGTGCCGAAGCAAGGACAGCAGATTGGAAGCGTCAATCTTATTGATGGCAGTTTTTCGGGGCAGCATGATTTTGGATATGAATGCTATATGCCGACGACCATAAACATCGATGGTCTTACTGTCGATGATTCCAATCATAACAGCAGTTACGATGGAATCTATTTGCTCGGCGATATTACAAGTGCTAAAAACGAAGCAGACGAAAAAGCAATGAATTATAAATACCACGTCACCGAAACTATCAACATCAAGAACTTTAGTTCAAAATCCCAAAAGAAATGGAAGCTGAGCCCAAATACGTTTATGTATCGCAATGTCAAAGTGAATGAACAATAGATCAAACTAATCCCCGTCGTCATGGCTTGATTGGCGAGCTCGCCTATGCCTTCGGCATACAGCTCGCTTTTGGGCTATCGGCTGCGCCGATACGCCCTTCTGCGCGCGGCTATGCGCTTGCAGCCCATACGCCGCGCGCATTCTTTTCGGGTAACAGTGGGGAATCAGGCCAATGAATTCATCTTTAAGAATAAGCTGTAAGTACAAGACTGAAAAAGAGATAATATCTTTATTCGTAACCGTATTTTTTCAGTCGATAGCGCAGGCTTCTAAAAGATATGCCCAATAGTTTGGCAGCCTCTGTTTTATTGCCGTTGGCTTTTTGCAAGGCCTGTTCGATGAGGCCGCGTTCCAAATCTTCAACCATGCCTTCGAGTTCAACGCCGCCGCTGACGTCGACTTTTTGCAGCATTTCCTGACTTGAAGTCATCTTCGGTGAAAGTTCGCTTACTGGAACATTCGTATCTTCGGTCGCTATGCTATGTATTGCATACGCATTGATTGAAGGTTTGGATTCTGAGATGCTATTCTTGATATACGCAGGCAATGATGAAAATGAAATTTTCTGGCTTAATTCAAGGGTAGTCGCGTGCTCGATAATATTTTCCAACTCACGGATGTTTCCGCGGTAATCGTAATTCATTAATATATCGAGGACATCATCATCGACGCCGATTACTTGTTTATCCAGCTCACGGTTAAAGACCTGAATAAAGTGATGTATTAATTTGGGAATATCTTCTTTTCGATCCCGTAAAGCCGGTAAAGAAATCTGAATGACATTCAGTCTGAAAAAGAGATCCTCTCTGAATCGATGTGCATCCACTTCTGTGCGCAAATCACGATTGGTGGCTGCAATAATGCGTACAGATACGGGAATTTCGTATGCACTTCCTACGGGTTGAATCTTTTTTTCCTGGATGGCCCGCAATAGTTTGACCTGCATGGCGATAGGAAGTTCGGCGATCTCATCGAGGAAAAGTGTGCCGCCTTTGGCAGCCTGAAAGAATCCTTCTTTGTCTTTGACTGCCCCGGTGAATGCACCTTTGGCATATCCAAAGAATTCACTTTCAACCAGGGATTCGGGAATGGCACCGCAGTTGACGGGGATAAACGGTCCCTGAATGCCGCTAATCTGGTGAATTGCTCGCGCGACAACTTCCTTTCCAGTTCCGGATTCGCCTGTAATGAGAATATTTGCCCGCGTGGGAGCTACCCGCGATACCATATCCATGACATTGCGCATTTGTTCCGAATCGCCGACAAAATCCGGGAGTACGGTTTTGGTGTCATTTTTCAGGACATGCACGATCTTTTCGCGCATCATGGTTCGACGCGCACATGCCTTGTCAATGAGAGCGAGTAGTTCGTCTCGTTTAAAAGGTTTTTCGATATAATCGAAAGCACCGTCCCGCATGGCTTCGACGGCAGTCTGTGTCGTGGCATAGGCCGTCACCAACAGTACCTGTGTGCTGTCATCGATGCTTTTTACGGTATGCAGCACATCCAGTCCGGTAACATCATTGAGGCGATAGTCCGTCAAAACGATATCGATATCCAGTCCATGACCGCTTTTCCCTTCATTGCTGATCATTTCGATGGCTTTTTTGCCGGATGATTGCTCGACGACATCGTGACCTGCTTTGGACAGCATCATACATGTCATTTTAAGCAAATTGAGTTCATCTTCGACTAAGAGAATGCGCGCCATGTGTTGACCATTCGTTTGGGAGTAAATCACGGATATGAGGCTACAGTGACACTGCAACCCGTTTATATTACACCCAAATGCGAATTGCTCAATAATTTAGGGATCTTTGGGAGAGACGGATAATGAGTGGTACACAGCACACGGATGGTGCGCAGCGCGCAGCTTACAATATATGATCGACACGCCTGGAAAGCGTCTCATTCGTAGCTCATAACCGGGTGCGCCGCAGGCGCGCCCGGATCGAGAGATGATATCTCGCTAGACAAAAAAAAGACATCCGAACGGATGCCTCTCTATGTAAAGACGTTCCATGGAACGTCTCTGAAAATCCGAAGAAAGAGAAGCAGTCAGTGCGTATGACCACGAAATCTCAAGCATCCAGGATGCTTATGTGATCCGTTAAAGGAGGTGATCCATCCCCACGTTCCCGTAGGGAT
>JAGACY010000343.1 GCA_017613855.1 Pseudomonadota bacterium | reverse complement strand
GTAGCGTTTGCCTTCATCTGTTTTAATGGCAGCATGCTTTCGTGAAACGGATTTGTCCGCCAGGTAGATGTCATTCTCGGGGTACGATCCAATCGTCGTCACATCTTTTTTGATAAAGAATGTCGTGTCGGCCATGGGGCCACGCGTGATTTGAATCTTTCCGCGGTCGGGCATCTGATAATAGGGGCAGTCGGGCAGACCGCCGGACAAGCAGAACTCACCGTTAAACCCATACAACTGCTGAGGAATCTCTTTGCCACAGGTGGCACAGCAGACGACCTGCGGGCCTTCGTCGACCGCTTCGATTTCTTCTTCCTGTCTGCGGCGCATGATGATGAAAACAGTGACACCAGCACCCACGATGAGGACACCGCTAATCAGGAGCCACAGCCAGAGGCGATTCTTCTTGAGTTTTGGCCAGTTGATCTTGATGGCTGCCTTGTCTTCGTCACTGCTGTCCTTGGAGGTTTTGACGACGAGCTGAAGGTTGTAGTTCTTGCCCTGCTCAAGGTAACTGTCACCGTCCATATTGAGGGTGGTCTTGAGGAGGTATTTCGAATAGATGCAGTTGTACACATCCGAAAGGATAATACTCTGGTAATTGCTCTCACTTTCAGCGAGGAAATAATAGCCGCCCAATTCGGTTGCAATACGCTGGATGTGGTGAATGTTGGACATGGCACCCCTGCCATCCGGGCTGTAGGCAATGACAATCGGGATAATGTTGGCTTTCTTTAATTTGTCGATAAACTCGCTGATGCGGGTATTGGCCTGCTCATTGTTACCAAAGTTGGCACCTTCGGCATCGCTGATGATGACGAGGTATTTTTGTGAGACATTCTTTAAGCTGTCAAACGCAGACATTGCGGTCGCGAAAGAACCGAAGAAATTGGGCTCGACTTCGTCGGTATTCGAGACTTCATCGAGGTATCTCATGAGGGTCTTTTCGGCAGCCACTGTCCAGCCACGGCTCGTGCTCTGGCGCTCGTAAGTGACGGCATTCACCTGGTCGATCTTACGATCCATCTTTTGCAGCAACCCTTTGAGGTGCGTACGAATGGCGAATTCGCTTTCCTGATAGTTCTTCGCAATCGGGAAAATGAACAGTACGCCGACACCCATCTCACCTTCAACAAAGGGTACCATCTCGGTGCGGACGACTTCGGGCTTTTTGCCTTCGATGAGGATGCTGCAATTGTCTGCGGTAATACCGGTAATGGGCATCTGTGACCCAGACCGCAGATCGAAGTAGACCGAGAGTTTTGCTTCTTCTGCCGATGAGTTTTCCTGCGGCGTTTCCACATCAATAATCGTGAGCTTGTTCGCCCATGCCATCGACGGAAGCATCATAAGTGTCAGGAAAATAAACAATTTTCCCCATATTCCGCATCTTTGCATCTTTACCCTCCAAACAAAAAGTGTGTAACGACGGTAAGCGGAAATTACACCAAGACCAGTCTAACATACTCCATGGCTTTGTAGCAATAACCGATTGTTTTGGGGGAAGGCAGCTATTGCTTTGCAATACGCTGCCCGCCCCGGCTTTTCGCTGCGCTCAATACGCCGGCGCCTGGATTTTTGGGGGCGAAGGCCGGCCCTCTGGTGTCTGCATGACGGTTTATGATTTGGCTATGTCATCCAACCCGGACAGGAGTAGTGACTGTTCAACCTATTCACTATTCACTATTCATTATTTTAGGCTCTGTTTAACAAGCGTGGAGGTTTTATTCACGAAAGATTGCAATTCAGGCTTGGAGCTTAGAGCTTGGAGCTTAGAGTAGAGATTTGCCACTCAAAGCTCAAAGCTCAAAGCTCTAAGCAATGAAAAGATGGAACCCCAAGAACAAGGCATATCCACGGTGGTTAAACATTTTTTGGCTCTGTTTAACGAGTGTGGATATTTTGCGCTCGAAAGATTGTCATGCTGGCTTGGAGCTTAGAGAAACTATTTATCACTCAAAGCTCAAAGCTCTAAGCAACGAAGATACGAAACCTTTTAGAACAAAGCATATCCACGGTGGTTAAACAGAGCCTTTTTTGGGGGGAAGGCAGCTATTGCTTTGCAATACGCTGCCCGGCCCGGCTTTTCGCTGCGCTCAATACGCCGGAGCCTAAGATTTTTTGGCGAGCATAATGCCCATACCTGCAAACAAACCAAGTAAAAACACGATGAAATACTTAATTATCCCCCATGTGGAGATCGATTCGTCCGTGATGTTTAAAGAAGGAAGAGATTGATCAAACGGGGAATTCGTCAGATCCGGCCAATCGATTTTGACGCTTGCATGGTCGCCATTTTCGTCATTCGGGTTGGTTTTCACCACGAGTTCCAACGGATAGTTTCTGCCCGTCGGGAGATAGTTGTCTCCGCTCATGTCGAGTGTGGTTTTAAGCAGGTATTTGGAATAGATCACATTATATACGTCCATTTGCAGAATTCTCTGCAGTGTGCTTTCACTTTCGGCGATGAAATAGTAACCATTCAGTTCGCTGGCAATTCGCTTCAGGTGGAAAATGTTGGTCATTGCGGGAAGGCCATCCGGGCTGTAGGCAATAATGATGGGAATAACCTGAGATTTCTTTAATTGATCGATATAAGCAGAAATAAGGGTATTGGCCCGTTCAACATCAGAAAAATGGGCGCCTTCGGCATCGGATATCAACACGAGGTATTTTTGCGAAACACCTTTTACAGTGTCGAAAGCCGAGATGGATGTAACAAAAGAACTGAATAAATTGGGCTCGATATCATCAGTATTGGACATGCTACTGAGATGATTGAAGAGCTCTTGGGATCCTGCTGTTGTCCAGCCCTGGGGTTGGCTGAAGCGATCGTAAGTGACGGCATTCACCTGGTCGATACGGCGATCCATCTTTTGAAGCAACCCTTTGAGGTGTGAGCGAATGCCAAAAGAATCCTCGGAATAGTTCTTTGAAATAGGAAAAACAAACAGCACGCCGACGCCTTTGTCACCTTCGACAAAAGGTACCATCTTCGATTGGACGACCTCCGGCATTTTTCCATCAATGAGAATGCTGCAATTATCTGCAGTCAGCCCCTTGATTGGCATTTTCGCGCTCGATTCATAGCCAAAATAAACAGAAAGCTCAGCCGCTTGCGACGGCGTCTGTGCCTGAGGCGTTTCGACATCGAAAATCGAAATCGTGTTTGCCCAAACCATCGATGGAATCAGTAAAACCATCAGAAAAACAATGCTCTTTATCCAGTGACAAACTCTTTGCATTTTTCACCTCCTGGCAAATCCGGTATGCCGACGATTGAGGATATTAGCATTTTTCTTAATGGTAGAAATATATCTAAGTTGAGTCGTGCCGGGGCTAATGCGGAATGCGTAATCTTAATAAACTGCGCAATTCGCAATGCGCAATTCGCAATTATGAGAAAGTTCCTAAAGTCTGCTTAGAAGAATTGAAGTTGATTTTGCTAGAGTATACTTGATTTTTGCAAATTCAACTGTGCATTGCGAATAAAAATACAATTCCCCATCAGCTTCAGAATCCACCTTTAGTTTTGTCATTCAATTGCGCATTACGAATTACGAATTACGAATTGATCTTTGGTTCCGCCCACTTTGCAATGCCAATCGATAAAACATAAAGCAGGCACATCGGTGTGGCCAGTGCTATCTGGGTGATGGCGTCTGGTGGGGTGAGCAATGCGGCCAGAATAAAGATGATGACGACGGCAATGCGCCAGTGTTTTGTCAGTGTCAGGTGCGTAATGACGCCAAGTTTGGTCAGGAAATAGCTAAAGATGGGCATTTCGAAGACGATGCCGAACGCGGCGATGAGCCGGATGACGAGGTCGTAGTACGATGCCATCGAGATTTGCGCGGTTGCTGCAAAGGATTCGGTCATGCCAGCTGCGATGAGTGTCTTGAGTCCCAGCGGGAGCACGATGCCGTAACAAAAAGCAGCCCCCAGTAGAAAGACGAGGCATGAGGAGAATACGAGCGGAATCATCGCGCGGCGTTCATGTGTATAGAGCCCGGGAGCAATAAAGCGCCATATTTGGAAGAAAACGAATGGCGATGTGAGGATGAATCCGGCGAGTACGCTCAATTTAAGGTAAACAAAGAAGGGCTCGACCGGATTGAGAAAGATGAGCTGGCGCGATTCTTCGGGAAGTGCCTCGAAAACAGGCCTGGCGACAAATGCGTAGAAATCGGGGGCAAAGGAAAAACTGGCAATCGTTCCGATGGCAACGGCGGCGAGGCTTTTGATGAGGCGCGAACGCAGTTCTGCAAAATGCGCAGAGAATGGCATTTCCTCTGCGTTTTCGTCGCACGCTTGGATTTGAGGCGTCGGGGGTTGCAGCGCCTGTTTGTCTTCGTTTTTATTCATGGCGCTTGAGCGGAACGGTATGCAGTGTGCCGGGAATGCCGGCTTTGGGCTGATGGATGCGGCGGATGCGGCAGAATGCTGCATCCTTTTGGGGAGCAGATAAGGAAACAGCCCTAAACTGCGCAGGATTTTTAGGTAAATCCAATGCGTAGGGCTTTCGGTAAACCTGACGTGCAATCGGGCCGGGCAGCAATTTCGGTGGATCCAGTTTGATCGATTGCGCATTGCTCGCTTTGGGCTCGGGGGAATCGAACCACTGGAGCGGCCGTGACAGGAAGGGAGAGGGCTCGGGGGCGGTTTGCTTCTCTTCGTTCAAAGGGTTGGATGATGCATCTGACTGAGGGTCCTGGGAGGTTTTGGTCAGAGGCTGTCTGCCTACAACGCCCTGGATGTTCTGCATTTCATCTTTGGCTTCCTGGTAGGCCTGAGAAATGTCGTTCGGAACTTGTGCGACATCATCCCGAATGGAAAAAAGATCTGATTTGGCTTTGTCGATTTCGGATTTGACTTCGCTGAGGTTGGTTTTGATTTCGCGTAAATCCTCATCCTGAACGATGGCCTGTTCAAAACTCGTGGCTGCGCTGCGCAGCTTCGCACTCCATTTGCCAATCATCTGCGCGGCCTTCGGCATGTGTTCCGGCCCGAGCACAATGACGGCAATCACGAGGATGCAGATAATTTCAGGAATTCCCAGGCCAAACACTTATTCGTATCTCAACCCCTCGACCGGTGACATCTGCGTCGCCCACCAGGAGGGGTAGAGCGTCGCCAGAAAACTAATAAACAGCGTCAGCAGTCCAACGCCCATGAAGACAGAGGGTTCGAGTTTTACCGGCAGCGTGCTGATGAGGTAGACCGTCGAATCGAGTTCATAGTCGTAGAGTTTGAGCAGCTCGCACACACCGAGGCCGCCCAGGAGTCCCAGGACGGTTCCGAGCCCGCCGATGAACATGCCCTGATAGATAAATGTGCGCATGATCATACCATCGCTGGCGCCCATTGACTTGAGAATCGATATATCTCTTTGTTTATCGAGCACCATCATGATGAGTGTGCCAATAATGTTAAAGCTGGCAACGAGCACAATAAAGAGCATGATCACAGCGAGTGTGATCTTTTGCATGTGCAGGCTTTGGAAGAGATTTCGGTTGAGATCCTGCCAGTCGATGACTTTGAATCGATCGAGCCCGGGGTTGTTGTTGAGTACCGGGGTCACGGCATCCCGCAATTCGCCAGTTTTATTGATGTCTTTGACGCGAACTTCGACACCTGTGACGACATCATCGAGATTGAAGAAATCCTGCAATGCCTTGTAATCACAGATGAGCAGGCGGTTGTCGTAGTCGTAGAATCCCGAGTCGTACAAAGCAATGATTCTGAATCGTTTTTGCGTAGGGTCCATCTGGCTCGGGCCATAGCGGTGTTCACCGACGATTCCGCGTCTCGGTGAAATGACGCGAACTTCATCGCCAATCCCGGCCTTGAGCTTTTCGGCGAGCACGCGTCCTATAATGACAGGCGGAACCTCGCCATCCCTCGAAGGAACATAATGAAGCTCATCGAGCAGTGCTTTTCGGGCCTCATTGTCGTCGGCAATGATGTATTTGGCTAAATCGCTGACGCCCATCATCGTTTCGGGCTCGACGCCCTTAATGAGAATGCCCGAAACTTTCGAGCCGATGGCGATCATCATCTCATGAAAAATGAAGGGCGCAGTCTCGATAATTTCAGGGGAAAAATCTTCGAGCGTTTGCTGGACTTCCCGATATTCCCTGAAATCATCCTGCTTATAGGTCATGACGAGGACATGGCTGTTGACGCCGAGGACTTTGTCCCGAAAAACTTCTTCGAAGCCGCTCGTGACGGATATGACGGATATCAACGCCGTGACACCGAGGAATACGCCGCAGATCGAGATGATGGAAATGATGGACAGGCTTGCCCTTGCCCGATTGAGCAGATAACGGAGCCCGATAAAATATTCGAACATAACTGGGATGGTGAATTAAAGAAACGATGGCCTTTCGGTCAAATTTCAGACCGACAAAGCAGGCCACCTTTATCGCGTTCTTGATGCCGTTTCAAGGATGAATGTCATTTGGGGCATGTGTGGGGAACGATTCAGGGTGGGCTCTGCACATCAGAAGCGTTATTCACTATTCACTATTACGTATTCACTAACAGAATGCGCAATTAGCAATTAGCAGTTAGCAGTTAGCTGTTAGCAGTTAGCAGTTAGCAGTTAGCAGTTAGCAGTTAGCAGTTAGCAGTTAGCAGTTAGCAGTTAGCAGTTAGCAGTTAGCAGTTAGCAGTTAGGGGGTGCTCAAGGTTACTGTTAAAGAATGTTGGTTATTTTAGCTTCAGACTTCATCTTTGGTTTTGCATTTCAATTGCTCACTGCTCACTGCTCACTGCTAATTTGGAATGCGCTCACCCTTAGCTTCAGAGTCACATTTGAGTACGGCTATTCAATGATGTCTGCTATTTACTCGGGGTATATCTGAAGTTTTTCAAGGTCTGTTCCGATTCTATGACATCAGACCACT